>JBIKWV010000631.1:0-3899 GCA_044356135.1 Elainellaceae cyanobacterium | reverse complement strand
ATCTATCAGTGTTAGAGACAGCTTTTTTGATTTGGGGGGACATTCCCTGTTAGGCGTTCAACTGATTGCCCAGATAGAAAAGTCTTTCCAGGTTCATCTCCCCTTAACGTACTTATTCCAGTTTCCAACTATTGAGGGACTTGCGAAAGCCCTGAGAGAAAAGCAGCCAGTGTCATCCTGGTACTCGATCGCCCCTCTGCAACCTTCTGGATCACGGCCTCCTCTATTCTGTTTCCAGGTTTTGAAGTTCCAGAAGCTGAGTTTTTACCTGGGGCAGGTTCAGCCTATTTATACGCTGCGCTATGGGATGGCTGAACCTCCAGGTAAACCAGTCCTTTTACCCTCTGTGGAAGAACTAGCGGCTCATTTCATTCAAGAGATGCAAACAGTCCAGCCATACGGCCCTTACTATCTGTTGGGGTGGAGTTTTGGCGGATTAGTGGCTTATGAAATCGCCCATCAGCTCATAGCACAGGGACAGAAAGTAGCACTTCTTGCAGTGCTCGATACTCATATTGAGTATCGTATTCCTTTTGTGGCCAGGGTCTTGCTCCGCTGCAAACAACGGCTCAAGCGGATTTATGATTTATTCCGATATGCATTACGGCTAACTCCTGCTGAATTTTGGAAGCGAGCCAAGCGTAAGGTAAAATCTAAGTTTCATAGGCCAACTAAGGTGGGTGTTCAGCCTGAATATTTTCCACATACCCGATCAGATCCAATGCATTTGGTACTTAACCGGGCCTATGCGCGTAAGCCCTACTCAGGTAAAGTAACTCTGTTTAAGGCGATCGATAGTATTGACAGATATGAATATTCCGAACCGCCAGAGGTGGGGTGGAAGAAACTGATCACAGGTACATTAGAAATCCATCCAATTCCCGGTTCTCATGGGGGAATTTTGGAAGAACCCAATGTTCAAGTTCTGGCTGACAAGCTTCAATATTGCATCGATCAAACTCTCAGTGGGTAAGTGGTCGCCGATTAGCCTGTAGAACTACGGACAGGATTTAATGATTTCTTCCGAATTACATAGGTGTTCTATTGGGGATCTAATCGCTCTCATCCCCTGCCTCCTCCTCCCACGGGAAGCCAGGGGGGCGGTTCGCAGGCAATTCTGCTACGCATACCGTAGCCCAGATCTGTGAGCGAGAGCCAGGGGCGAGAGGGCGAATGAATTTGCTCTAGATATCGGAGCTACACTCCAATTCTGTCCCATAAATCGTTGTAAAATATCTCAGGATGTATTCCTTGGTACTGAAAATCAGTCCTTTTGGTTGAAACTTTTGCTTCCTCCTCAGGTCGGGGAGGTTTTTTTTGGCCATTTGACTCCGTGTCTTTGCAGAGAACAGAATTGTCGAGAGTACAGTATTAATTCGGTTCTAAGTTGCAGCACTGACAGGTGATAGTGTAGGAGACTTAAGATTTTGAACGGAGTCGTTTAGATGTGATGAGTTGATTGGCTTATGTTATCTAGTTGATTGCATCAGTGACTCATCTACAATTAACGTTCTGTCCATTCTTCAGTTATTAATTGAATCTTAGCTCTTTTGTTTTGGGGTGGGCTTTGACGGTCTTCGGATCTCGGTCTCCTCAGCCTGAGCCTTGCTGTATCGCAATGTCGGTATGTACAGAGTAAGGCCAGTTGAGGGGGGAAGTATGTCTAGATAAATGCGATGACGATATTAGTGACCGGAGCTGCCGGGTTTATTGGGTTTTATCTGTGTCAGCGGCTGCTGGATCGGGGTGAAACCGTTATCGGGCTGGATAACCAGTTTTTGCCGATGCAGGCAGGGGATGTGATTGCCACCTATGCCGATGTAGCGGATCTGGTGGCAGATGTAGAGTTTGCGCCATCGACGCCCCTGGCGGTGGGGCTAGAGCGGTTTGTGCAATGGTATCGGGCATTCTACCTGTGAAAAGGAAGTATCTAAAAAAGGGGCAGCAACGACATCCAAAATCGTCGGGATCGGATGAAGCGCTGCTGGCAGAACTGCGCCAGTTGTGGGGGTATCTCAGCCGTCGTCGTCAAACTCAGTTGGGATTGCTACTGCTGTTGCTGTTGCTGACCGCTCTGAGTGAAATGGTGAGTTTGGGGGCAATTTTTCCCTTTTTGACAGCGCTGGGAAATGCAGAGACGCTGTTGCAGGCTCCCCAGTTGCGGCCAATGTTGAGCCTGTTTCGCATCGAGACCCCCCAGCAGTTGGTGACGGGGTTGGCGCTTGGATTTATTGGGGCAGTGGTGGTGGCCAATGGGTTGAGACTGTTCACTTTGCGCGTTCAGGTATTCCTATCAGCAGCCATCGCCGCTGATGTGAGCAGCCAGATCTACCACGTCACGTTGCGCCAGCCCTATAGCTTTCATGTGCGCCACAACAGCAGCGATTTGATGCAGACGGTGACAGGAGACGTCGGTCGTCTGGCCAACAACATCCTGATTCCCCTGCTGGCCTTTGTGTCGAATGCGGTGCTGGTGCCTGCCTTAATTGTGACGCTGGTGCTAATTGACCCTACTGTTGCACTGAGTGCAGCGTTGCTTTTGGGAGGGATCTACACGCTCATCTACCGAACTCGCCAGCGCTTGCTGAAGCAGAATAGCCAGGTCATTGCCCAATCTGGGCAGCAAAAGATCAAGGCGGTGCAGGAGGGCATTGGAGGGATTCGCGATGTCCTGCTGGATCAGAGCCAGGACTTCTTTGAGCGGGTGTACCAGGAAGCGGAGCGGGTCAATCGGCAGGCTACTGCAACAAATTTGATTATTGCTCAGTCTCCCCGGTTTCTGTTAGAAGCGCTGTCGCTGTCAGCGATCGCCCTTCTCGCTCTCGGTCTGGGGAGAGACGGTGACTTCAGCCAGGCGGTTCCTGTTTTAGGGAGTTTTGCGCTGGGCGCTAAGCGGCTGTTGCCAGCGGTGCAGGAAATGTTCGCAACACTGGCTGCTGTTCAAGGAGCGCGGGCATCCCTGGTGCGGGTGCGATTAGCATTGCAGCGATCGGTAGACCCATTGCTGGCACAGCCTGTGGCGTTGCCACCGCTGCCGTTGCATCAGGAGTTGCGGTTAGCGAACGTGTGGTTTCGCTATGGTGAAGACCTGGAGTGGGTGTTGCAGAATCTGGATTTGAAGATTGCTGCGAAGACGACGGTGGCTTTCGTGGGCAGTACGGGAAGCGGCAAGAGTACCACGGCAGATGTGATCCTGGGGCTGTTGCAACCTGAGCGGGGGGCGGTGCTGGTGGATGGGGAGTCCCTGGAGGGGCTGCGTCTGCTGCAATGGCAGCGGGGGATCGCCCATGTGCCGCAGCACATTTTTCTGAGCGATGGCACGATGGCTGAGAATATTGCCTTTGGGGTTGCGAAAGACCAGATTGACCGGGCGCAGGTGGAGAAGGCGGCGCGGATGGCGCAGATCGCTGACTTTATTGAAGGGTTGCCCGATGGGTATGACTCCATTGTGGGAGAGCGGGGGATTCGCCTGAGTGGGGGCCAGCGGCAGCGGATTGGGATTGCGCGGGCGCTGTATCGTCGGGCTTCGGTGATGGTGCTGGATGAGGCGACGAGTGCGCTGGACAACGCGACGGAGCGGGAGGTGATGGGGGCGATCGAGGCGCTGAGTGGGGAGTTGACGATCATTTTGATTGCCCATCGGCTGAGTACGGTGGAGCGGTGTGATCTGGTGGTGGAGTTGAGCCAGGGGCGAGTGGTGGCTCAGGGGACTTATGGGGAACTGCTGGAGCGATCGGTGAGCTTTCGGCAGATGGCGGCGCTTGGGTAAGAATAAATGGCTCTCCTCACTTTCTTGTTGTTTTTTCTCAGTCTAGTCAGAAACTACAGTGAATTATTCTGATATTACTAGTATTCTTCTTGAAGTCCCTCAAATCGTTTCTACAAATCTTTCTCAAGTT
>JBIKWV010000766.1:0-3397 GCA_044356135.1 Elainellaceae cyanobacterium | reverse complement strand
GTTCTGGATGGCCGCATTAAACGACATCAGAAAACTGATGGGAGTTATGTAACGGATGGGGATCTGCTGATGCAGGAGTTGCTCACTAGTTTTCTCGTTCAAAGAATTCCAGATGTAACCATTGTTTCAGAGGAATTTGCAGTTAATCCGACGGCTATATCTGATGGAATATCAGTTGTAATTGATCCGATTGATGGCACTGAAAATTTTACCTCTGGGTTACCTGAGTGGGGTGTTTCCGTTGCTTGTTATAAGCAAGGTCAACACATTGCCTCTTTATTAGGTTGTCCAGAGTTTGGGATTTGGCATGGTACAGGTGCTTCTTTGGCTCAGCGTTATAGCTCGCGCATTCGAGGTTTATCATCCTCTCTATCTAGAGATGATCTTCTAGCAGCGACACAAGGTTATGAATATCGAATTATTGGATGTTGTGTATACAACATGGTGAATGTGATTCAAGGGAAGTTTTTTTCTTTTGAAAACCCCAAAGGGGCTAACTCCTGGGATATTTTAGCTGGACTAAATCTCGCGCTTGAACAAGGACTTGAGGTAACTGTTGATGGAAAGCCCTATGCAGGAGAATATCTTACACCAGATAGAAAATATCGCTTCAAGATCGAAAACAAATGATATTTTCGTCCTAGGAAAAGGTCCTAGTCTGGATGAGATGAATGGCTTCACACTACCTGATAGTGTGATTATCAATCTTAATGATTCTGAGCGGATCCATCCGGGACAAATCTGCATCTTTAGTGCTAATTGGGTTCGTCATAGCTTAGCAGAAAGTGGTTTTCGGTGTGAATTTTATTTATCTGGAAAACCGCTGACATCTGACGTTAATCATGAAGTTTTACCTCCACTTCCTTTAGAACTGGATCAGGAAGAACTTTCTGTTTTTCGACTGGAGCGTCCTGAGTTTTACGATGAATCCTTAGTATTGCTGAATGCGCTGAAGGTGGCGCTATTGATCGCTCAGTTGAAGAATTGTCCCCAGAATGTCTATCTGCTAGGACTTGATTTCTCGACTCAGAAGGGATCACTGAGTAGACGCATCAGTCAAGATTTTTCGAATTCTGCTTTGGGGGATCGTGAAGCAATTGTTCATGCTCAGGAGTACGAGTATCGCCAGTTTGCTGGTTACTTCCAGAGCAAAGAGCAGTTGAGGCTGATTCATGTAGGGCACCGAGAATTTAGTACACTTTCTCCTGCGGCTTTCTTAAGACAAATTCGTTCTACCTCAGTCGGCCCCCAGAGACTCAGCTCATCTCGCTTCAAATCTCCCAATCATGTACTGGTTGTCGCAGAACTGACTAACAATCATTTGGGTGATCCAAGACGTTTGGTAGAGATGGTAGAACTTGCAAAGGCATCGGGTGCTGATTTGATCAAAGTGCAAAAGAGAGATGTAGATACCTTTTATACTAAAGAGCAGTTAGAGAGCTACTATTGGTCACCATTCGGTACAACGCTAGGAGATTATCGTCGCGGAGTTGAGCTAACTGATGACTTGCTTGATCTGCTAGATGAAACTTGTCGGCGTTGCGAAATTGAGTGGTTTTGTTCGGTTCTTGATTATCCTTCATACAGCGCTTTAGAGCGGTTCAAGCCTCAGTTGCTGAAGATTCCATCTACGATCTCTAATCACCGCGATTTTCACAGCAAACTAGCTCAATCTTATTACGGAGATATTGTTGTATCTACAGGGTTTACAAGTGCCGACTATTTAGATTACGTGCTTGAAACTTTTGAAAGCAACGAACATATTTACCTGCTGCACTGTGTCTCAGCGTATCCAACACCTCTGGATGCCTGTAACATTGCAGTTGTGCGATCCTATTCTGAGTTAGCAAAACGCAATCCTAAGATTATTCCAGGTTACTCCAGTCATGATCTAGGTTCTCTTGGCTGCATGTTGGCAGTTGCAAGTGGTGCTCGCATGGTTGAGAAGCATGTGAAGCTTGGCGATGTTGATTGGGTTCATTTTGATAAGGTGGCGATCGATCTATCTGGCGGTGAATTCGATGAATTTGTTAACAGTATTAGATCTTGTGAATCGATTATGGGACAAGCCGAGAAAAAAGTACTTGAGTGTGAGCATCATAAGTATTCAGTCCAAAAATCGTAATTTTAAACTTTGACCTTGAAGAAATGAAGCGAAGACTAAAAGCTTTGATTGCTGTTAGGAGCGGCTCTCTTAGAGTCAAAAACAAAAACCTCCGTCCATTTTGTGGCTCATCCTTGCTTGAATTGCGCTTGAAGCAATTAACCCAAATACCTGAAATAGAGCAGGTTTGTGTTAGCTCCAATGATCATACAATGCTGCAACTAGCCTCAGATCTTGGTGCTTATCCTCTCTTGAGAGACTCGTTCTATGCCTCAAACACGGTTTCAATGAGTGAGGTTTATTCATACATGGCAAATCAGGTTGACTGCGATGATATTTTATTCACAACAGTAACGACACCCCTTGTAACGACTTCATCTTACAGAAAAGCGATCGCTATTTTCCAAAATTTGGATCCTAATAAGTTTGATTCCTTGACAACTGTATCTAGTGTCAAGGAGTTCCTTTATTTGGGAAATAAAGCAGTCAACTATGACCCTCATAACGTTCCTAGATCGCAGGACTTGCCAGACATTTATAAGCTTACTTTTGCAATTTCCATTCTGCCCCGTCAAATGATGCTCTCTCGTGGAAACTGTGTTGGGGCAAGTCCTTTCTTTATGGAACTTGATCAAGTGGAGTCCTTAGACATTGATACAACTGTAGACTTCTTTTGTGCTGAGTCACTGTACAACTATTTAGTGATTCAAGAGCGCAAGTTGGAAGATTCCTTTTAATACAGATAACAGCAAATTGCTCTGGGAAGATAGGAAGATAAAATACAGCAAATTGCTTTTTAGGGATATAAAATTAAGTCTAGAATGTAAATTCTGCATTCTTTGTGTTGTGAATTCTGATGCTGAAATCCGGGGGATCGTCTCCGATGGCGATATTCGACGTGCGGTCTCGACGGGTTTGGATTTCTCAAAAGTTTCCGTTGGTGAACTGATGAATTGCAACCCTCTGCTCTTGAGGGATGAGTATACCGTTGGGGAAGCCCTGGCAGAGACGGAACAGCAGGATAGAAAAGTTTTCTCTGCGCCCGTGATTGGCACTTCAGGCTGCTGTGAAGGTGTAATTACTTTGCATGATTTCTTAAGGTGACTGCTAAAGCTTTAGATCATCTAAAGATAGAAATATAAAAGTTTTTGCGCTCGAATATTGCACTTCCTGTGCTGGTGAGGTATTGGATGTGAGGGTAGAACTCCTGCGTGGGAGTTCTGCCCCCACACCCCCACACCCTCCGTACCTCATGCGGATGAAAACTGCTATAGAGTGGTAACTTTGTATGAC
>JBIKWV010000141.1:0-8159 GCA_044356135.1 Elainellaceae cyanobacterium | reverse complement strand
AATAAAAGTTTAACTGTTTTTACTCTTGATTTTTTTCTATGACACCTTCAAATCATGAAAACCGGAAAGGTTTGTCCCAACTTGATAAACTTCGCTACTTATTAAGCCTTTATAAGTTCCACTTTTCACATTTTTGTGTTCAGCCATCTCCAGGAAGATTCCCCTTATGTCGGGAACCCTCCTACCTTGCACAGCTTAAAGCTCTTCAAGGCACGCATTCTGGCAAAAGATGTTTCATTCTTGCAGGTGGCCCTTCGATTAAAACCTTAAGTTTGGAAAACTTAAGGAATGAATTTATCATTTCTGTTAATGCAGGATTCAAAGTGTTACTTCCCCTGGGATTAGAGCCAGCCTACCTCCTCATAGAAGATGCAAAGTCAGCTTACAGAATTGCAAGAGCTAAGGATTTGAGATTGCTGAGCAAAGCAAAAATTTTAATTGCTCTACACAATTCATATCTGAACTTTGGAAGAAACGTGTGCTTCTATAACGTTAATTATCCAGGTAGTGAGAACTACTACTTTCGAGATGGCGTTAACTTTTCAACGCAGTTTCATCATATAGCCTTCCTTGGTGGAACTGTAACCTATCAAGCACTACAGTTTGCATATTTTCTGGGATTTGATGAGGTAATTCTATTGGGAGTGGACTTTAGCTATGGGGAGCGATTTGAGTCGAAGTATAAAGCCTTTCAAGGCAAAGAAGTATTTCTGGATCAGGAAGCAATAGAAATACTGAGTGAAACTAATTCATCAAGAAACTATATCCAATATAAAATTGGTGATACTCTTAACATTCCGCATTGGGATCTTCAACGGCAATCTTTTGCTATGGCAAAGGTTTTCTATGATAAGGCTCAGAGACGCATTGTTAATGCAAATCCTGAGAGTAGACTAGATATCTTTCCAAAAGTTACTTATGAATCTTTATTTCATAGACTTTAATTGCCTTTCGTTTTTATCCCTTGGAGTTTTCTTCTATGTCCTTCAGACTTCTAACCCGTCAAGGTTATTTGAATAGCCATTTTCTTTCAACTCGCCTACCAATCTCTCATTGGAAGAGCAAATCAAATGGAGAAATATGATGAAGGCAAATATTAAAGCTTCTCTTAGAAAGATCGCACACAAGGTCTTTCACTAAGCGACTCATTTATAGGCATAGCCAAGAATGTTAAGACACAATCAAACTTCATCAGCAACTTAATTTTGATCGCTATTGAACTACCACTACTAAACAAGTAAATTTATGACATTAAAAAAAATCCTTTTTATCTCCCACGATGCATCGCGCACGGGAGCACCTATTGCATTTCTCCATTTTCTGCGATGGTTCAAACAAAACACAGATGTCCCATTTCAAGTCTTGTTGCGTCGCGGCGGTGAGCTGGAGTCAGAGTTTGCTGAATTAGCTGATGTAGATGTATTAAGCGGTAGCCGCAGCAAGGTTAACCGAATTTTCGAGCGTTTGCGGTTCCATCGTGGAGATGTAACGTCGAAACTAAGGAAAAAACTAATATCGTCAAATATTGGTCTAGTTTATTCGAACACTGCGACGAATGGAGATGTCTTGCGTCAGTTATCATCGTTGAATTGTCCAATAATTTCACATATTCATGAGCTGGAAATAGGAATTCAACGGTTTGCTGGTGATGGATTCAGGGATGTTAAGCATTATACAAATCACTACATCGCTTGTTCTAAAGCAGTAAAGGAAACTTTGGTTAAGAGTCATAGGGTTTCTGAGAACTCAATTACTGTTGTACATGGATCTATTCCAGCTTTCTTGAATTCATCTCACGACATTGCGGCTGCTAACAGAAATATCAGAAAATTATTAAGCATACCCAGCACAGCGATCATTGTGGGTGGTTCTGGCACCACAGACTGGAGAAAAGGCCCAGATTTATTTATTCAGCTGGCACGCACTGTTCACGATCAAACTTTAGATGTTCCGATTTATTTTGTATGGGTAGGAGGAGCTTCGCATGGAACATTAGAGCATTCTCAGCTTGCATATGATATGAGAAAACTAGGTCTCGATCCCTATGTAAAGTTCCTGGGTAAAACATCTAACCCTATCGATTTCTTCTCTGCATTTGATGTTTTTGCCCTGACATCTCGAGAAGATCCCTATCCGTTAGTTTGCCTTGAAGCAGCCTCTCTTGGTAAGCCAATTCTTTGCTTCGCCAATGCCGGAGGTGAAAGTGAATTTGTTGAATCAGATGCTGGTTTTATTGTGCCATACCTTGACATTCAAAGGATGGCTGATAAAGTCGTTGCCTTAGCTAAATCACATGAGTTACGCAAGCAATTAGGGGATAGAGCCTCTCAGAAAGTCAGGGAACGTCACGATGTCTCTGTTGCCTGTCCGAAAATTTGGGATGTTATCCAGCAAGTAATGAGTCAGTCACTTTAGATTTCTTTGGGTTTGGCTGTTTTTTTGAGCTAATGATGAGAAAAGTACGCCCGATCGCCATTTATCTACCCCAGTTTCATCCTGTTCCTGAAAATGATGAGTGGTGGGGCAAGGGCTTCACCGAATGGACAAACGTTAGCAAGGCGAAGCCAAGGTTTCGGGGACACTACCAACCCCATTTTCCTGCTGACTTGGGTTTTTATGATCTGCGTCTTCCCGAAGTGAGACAAGCTCAGGCAGACTTGGCCCGCCAGTATGGTATTTATGGGTTTTGCTATTATCACTACTGGTTTAACGGGCGCAGAATTCTGGAGCGCCCCTTTCAGGAGGTATTCGAGTCAGGAAGGCCAGATTTCCCCTTCATGCTTTGCTGGGCTAACGAAAACTGGACCCGCATCTGGGACGGCTCTGAGAGAGAAGTGCTTCTCAAGCAAGAATATAGTGAGGAAGACGACATTGCTCACATCAGCGCACTCATTCCCTATTTTCGAGACGAGCGATATATCAAAGTGGATGGAAAACCAGTTTTTGCCTTCTATAAAGATGCTCTCCTCCCAGATATTGCAGCGACAGTCAAGACCTTTCGTGCAGAAGCGAAAAAAGCTGGGATTGAACTCTATCTTTGCAAGTTTGATCGAAACCAGGGAACCCATTCTGGTCTAGTCGCTGAACTGGGCTTTGACGCTGCCATTGAATTTCAGCCCTTCTCCCCTTCTTTAAATGAATTTAATCAGCGTCTTACTTTTGGCTCCAAGTATCTACAGCCCAGAAGATATGTCAGATATCTCAAGCATCGAGTTTTGCATATTTGTGATGACTCCATCTACGACTATCGAGAGTTTGTGGATTTTGACTTAAAGCGTTCAGAACCTGACTACAAATGCTTCCCCTGTATCATGCCGAGTTGGGATAATTCTTCTAGAAGGGCGGATGCTTCCGCTACCATCTTTAAACACAGTAGTCCAGCTTATTTCAAAAAGTGGGCTTCTGGGAAGCTAAAGCAGTTTATGCCTTATTCCAGTGAAGAAAACCTCTTTTTTATCAATGCCTGGAACGAATGGGCTGAAGGCAATCATCTAGAGCCAGATCAGCGCTGGGGTAGGCAATATCTAGAAGCCCTTCGTGATTCTCTCAAAGAACATTCTTATAACTGAAAGATGACCTACCTTGTGACTGGTGGTGCAGGCTTCATTGGCTCTGCCGTTGTGCGTTATCTGATTCAGCAGACCCCCCATACCGTCATCAACCTCGACAAGTTGACCTATGCGGGCAACCTCGAATCACTCAAAGCGATCGCCGATAATCCCCGCTACCATTTCGAGCAGGTCGATATCTGCGATGCGGCATCTCTCACCTGTGTCTTTCAAACCTACCAACCGATCGCCATTCTACACCTGGCAGCCGAATCCCACGTTGATCGCTCCATTGATGGTCCCGCTGCCTTTATTCAGACCAACATCGTTGGCACCTATACCCTGCTAGAGGCCGCGCGCGCCTACTGGCAAACTCTCGATACAGAAGCCCGATCGCAGTTCCGGTTTCACCATATCTCAACCGACGAAGTCTTCGGCGACCTGGGCACCACCGGAGGTTTCTTCTCCGAAGAAACGCCCTACGACCCCAGCTCGCCCTACTCCGCCAGCAAAGCCAGTTCCGATCATCTGGTGCGGGCATGGCATCGTACCTATGGCCTGCCGATTCTGATTACCAACTGCTCCAACAACTACGGCCCTTACCATTTTCCCGAAAAGCTGATTCCCCTGACGATTCTGAATGCGCTGGAGGGCAGACCACTGCCCGTCTATGGTAGGGGAGAGCAAATCCGTGACTGGCTCTATGTCGAAGACCATGCCCGTGCCTTGCACACCGTTGTCACTCAGGGAAGACCAGGAGAGACCTATGCCATTGGTGGCCACAACGAGGTCCGCAATATTGATGTGGTAAAGGCGATCTGTGAGCTGCTTGAGGAACTCGCCCCTCAGAAACCGGATGGGGTCACCCGGTATGCAGACCTGATCACCTATGTCTCCGATCGCCCCGGTCACGACTACCGATACGCCATTGATGCCCGCAAGATTCAGCAGGAGTTGGGCTGGCAACCCCAGGAGACCTTCGCCAGCGGACTGCGTAAGACGGTTCAGTGGTATCTAGCCAACCGCGACTGGTGTGAGCGAGCTTTGACGGGCAACTATCAGCGCCAGCGTCTGGGGCTGACGCCATGAAAGGAATCATTTTGGCGGGCGGTTCTGGCAGTCGTCTGTATCCCATCACCCTGGGGGTTTCCAAGCAGCTATTGCCCGTTTACGACAAGCCCCTGATCTACTATCCTCTGTCGGTGCTGATGCTGGCCGACATCCGCGAGATCCTGGTAATTACAACCCCACAAGACCAGGACAGCTTTCAGCGATTGTTGGGGACGGGGCATCAGTGGGGGCTGACGCTCACCTACGCGATTCAACCTCGACCGGAGGGGCTGGCGCAGGCTTTTCTGATTGGTGAATCGTTTATTGGGCAAGATGAAGTTTGCCTGGTGCTGGGAGACAACATCTTTTACGGCCAGAGCTTTACAGCGCAATTGCAGCGAGCCATTGCCAAGACAAAGTTCTACGGAGGGGCGACGGTTTTTGGATATCCGGTGCAAGACCCCCAGCGGTTTGGTGTGGTTGAGTTTGATGAAGCAGGACAGGTCTTGTCGGTTGTCGAAAAGCCGACTCATCCCCGCTCCAACTATGCCATCACCGGACTGTACTTCTACGACAACCGCGTGATTGATATTGCCCGCAGCATTCGGCCCTCGGATCGGGGTGAGCTAGAAATCACCGCTGTGAATCAGGCGTACCTGCAACAGGGAGCACTGCGGGTTGAACTGCTGGGCCGGGGGTTTGCCTGGTTAGACACGGGAACTCACGACAGCTTGCTAGAGGCTGCTCAGTTTGTGCAGACGATGGAGCATCGCCAGGGGCTGAAGATTGCCTGTCTTGAAGAAATTGCCTACCAGAAGGGGTGGATTACGGCCAGCCAATTGACGGGTCTGGCAGATCGATTTGCCAAGACTGGCTATGGTCAGTACCTTTATCAACTATTAGGAGCGTGAGCAGATGCAGGTTTGGCCGACCCGTTTGCCGGATGTGAAGCTGATTGAGCCAATGGTGTTTCAAGACAGCCGGGGGTTTTTTGTAGAGACGTTTCAGTGCGATCGCTACACTTCCCACGGCATTGGCCCCCAGTTTGTGCAGGATAATGTGTCGTTTTCCCGGCAGGGTATTTTGCGGGGGATGCACCTCCAATCTCCGTACCCTCAGGGAAAGCTGGTCTATGTGTTGCATGGGGAAGTGTTTGACGTGGCGGTGGATTTGCGGGTCGGGTCGCCCACCTTTGGTCAATGGGTGGGGGAGTATCTGTCGGCAGAAAACAAGCGCCAGCTCTGGGTACCTGAAGGGTTTGCCCACGGATTTTGCGTCACCAGCGACAGTGCGTTGTTTGTCTATAAGTGTACGAACCTGTATCGCCGTGAAACAGAGGTGAGCTTTCGCTGGGATGACCCTGAGGTAGGGATCATCTGGCCGATCGCCCACCCAGAACTCTCAGCTAAAGATACCCAGGCTCCCCTGCTGTCTCAGGTGGATCGATCGCGCTTGCCCCGGTATGAGGGGGTAGCGGTGTGAACCCACCGAATGGTTCTGTACTGGTGGTAGGGGCTGGTGGGCAACTGGGGCGGGCGTTGATGGCCACGGCTCCAGTCGGGTACAGAGTGATCGCCCTCAACCGTCAACAGATGGATATTGGCGATCGCACGGCGGTGATTGACTGCATCACCGAGCTGCGGCCCACCTGGGTCATCAATGCAGCAGCCTACACTGCTGTTGACCGGGCTGAGCAAGAGCCAGATCTGGCGTTTGCGGTGAATGGAGCCGCCCCTGGCTATCTGGCGGAGGCGGTGGCAAAGGTGCAGGGGCGGTTGCTGCACCTCTCGACGGATTTTGTGTTCGATGGCAAAGCCTCCCAGCCTTACCCGCCTGATGCGGCCCCCAACCCCCTGAGTGTGTATGGCGAAAGTAAGCTGCGGGGAGAGCAACAGGTGCTCCAGACCTGGGGTGAGGGGAGTGCGATCGTGCGGACGGCCTGGGTGTATGACGGGGTGAACCGCAATTTTGTAACGACGATGCTGCGGCTGATGCGAGAACGGGATGAGGTGCGGGTGGTGGCAGACCAGGTGGGGACGCCGACCGCCACCCATACGCTGGCCTCTGGCCTGTGGCGGGGAGTGGCTCAGGGGTGGCAGGGCATCTATCACTTGACCGATGCGGGGGTTGCCAGTTGGTATGACTTTGCAGTGGCGATCCAGGTTTATGGGTTGGGGCTGGGGTTGCTGGGGCGATCGGTGCCAATGGTGCCGATTTCAACAGCCGAGTTTCCGACGCTGGCGCAGCGGCCTGCTTATTCGGTGCTGGATAAGGCTGCCACATGGAAAGCGTTGGGGGGTGTTCCTTGTCACTGGCAGGTAGCCCTGCACAAAACGCTTCAGACGATGAGTGCTGCCAGCAAAAGAGAGTTGAGTTGAGACTTTCACAGCGATCGATTGAATCGGGGGATAGGCATGAAGATCTCTATTGCAATGGCTACCTATAACGGGGCGAAGTATTTGCAGGAGCAGTTGGATAGTTTTGTTGCTCAAACTCGTTTGCCCGATGAGCTGGTGGTGTGTGACGATGGCTCAACCGATGAGACGGTTGAGATTTTGCAGCGGTTTGCGGCGACAGCTCCGTTTGAGGTGAGGGTATTTGTTAATGAGAAGAATTTAGGATTTGTCCAAAATTTTGGTCGTGCTCTTGCTTTTTGCACAGGTGATTTGATCTTTTTGAGTGACCAGGATGATGTTTGGTTTTCAGAAAAGTTGTCGGTGATCGAAAAGTTGGCTACTGAAGATACCTATACTCAGATTTTCATGAATGATGCTGAGTTAGTTCATCATGACTTATCTCCCACTGGATTGACATTTCAGAGTCAAATCAAGTCTGCTGGAATTCCAGAGTCGGGGTTTGTACCGGGTTGCTGCATGGCTATTCGTCAAGATTTCTTGATGCACTTGCTGCCCATTCCATCTGAATTCAAAGGCCATGATGTATGGTTGTCTAAGTTTGGCGAAGGATTAAAGCGACGTAGAATAATTTGTCAAATTTTGCAAGTCTACAGAAGACATGAAAGTACTTCAACAGATGATATGCCGCATCGACCCCGGAAGATCAACAATTTTGATAAGATTTCTCAGAGAGTTTATACAATTCTATCCAGGATTAAGAATCCTGGATCTGATGATTTGATTCAAGCTCTTTATTCAGAGGAAGCTCAAATTATTGCTTCAGATAAATGGATTGAAGAGACCCAAGATTCACGTCTTGAAGTGCAACTCAGAGAATTTAAATTATCACTACAAAAAAGCAAGCAAGCTCTAGACGAGCGAATGAAGATCAGGAAAATGACCTTTGTTTACCGTATTTTGCATGGCTGGAATTTCTACCGCAAAAATGGTTATCAACGGTTTAGTGGGACTTCAAGTTATTTGAGAGATATTTTTTTAAGATAAACGCCGATTTCGGGAAAAAATTTAGTGTGTAAAAACGCAAATGGTCTCTTGCTCATATCTTTCAATAGTAGTGCGTCAAGAGATAAGCCCTTGAGGGAGCATCCCATTTTTGCAGATTTCCAAACTCAGTTTTGGGGCTTGCGTTGGCGAACCCCGCGCG
>JBIKWV010000480.1:0-4586 GCA_044356135.1 Elainellaceae cyanobacterium | reverse complement strand
CCAGCGTTTCAAGAAAAATCGGCGCGATTTAGTCAAAAGTCCCGTGGTTAAGAGATTGCTGCAAAAATATCCTTTGTGTGGGTGCCTCCCTGCTGCACAGGGAGGCACCCACACAACGCAAGTCATGCCATCGCCAGGAAAGCTCAAATCTCGTTGCAGGGCTGATGGTTCTGGGTGAATTCTTCAATATCGGCGACGGCTGCCTCCAGATCCATGGCAAATTGGCTGGTTTCTGGGGTTTCCAGCGTCTTTGGAGAGCTGTAAGCGGGTTCTGCCGGGGTCAAGCTTCTGCCAAGCTGGTCAAGCGATTCCATAAACGCTTGAGCCGCAGCACGACGTAGCTCTCGCTGACTCTGGTTCATAGCCCTTTTCCTATGGTTAGCACCTTTATTTAAGCCAAGTAGAGGGGGGAACACCAGCGCAATTTCACAGAGAAATGGGGTTTATCCAGGCAGGAGACGCTAGATTTTCTCAGCGACGATCCCAAAATGCCCTCCACCCACGAGAATAGAAAAGAGTGAATCCAGGATTTATAGCTGTCGCCATTTCGCTTGGGACAGGAGGGTGGGGTGCTGCCTCACGCAGGGGCACACCCCCTGCCCCCTCAAGAGGGAATCACCCCTGCACCCTGTCCTAACAGCCTTGACTACGGCTATACACAGAGCTATGCGACGTTGCCGCTGACTCATTGAGATTCACGAACCCATCAACAGGCCAGACGGAGTGACGACGTGAGCGGTGGATTTGATTACGACTTGATTATCATTGGTGCGGGTGTGGGTGGCCACGGAGCGGCCCTGCACGCCGTTAGCTGCGGACTGAAGACCGCCATTATCGAAGCTGCCGACATGGGGGGCACCTGCGTCAATCGCGGCTGTATCCCCTCAAAAGCGCTGTTGGCAGCATCGGGCCGGGTGCGGGAACTGCGGGATGCTCATCACCTGATGAATCTGGGCATTCAACTGGCAGGGGTAAGCTTTGAGCGACAGGCAATTGCTGACCACGCCAGAAATCTGGTTGATAAAATCCGGGGGGATTTAACCAATAGCCTTAAGCGCCTTGGAGTGACGACCATTCATGGGCATGGCAAACTGGCGGGATCGCAAAAAGTCAGCGTCACAACCACCGAGGGTGAGCAAATCTTAACTGCTGAGGAAATCATTCTCTCACCCGGTTCAGTGCCCTTCGTGCCACCCGGCGTTCAACTGGATGGCAAAACGGTCTTCACCAGCGACGACGCCATCAAACTTGAAACTCTGCCCTCCTGGATCGCCATCATCGGCAGCGGCTATATCGGCCTGGAATTTGCCGATGTCTACACGGCGCTGGGCTGCGAAGTGACAATGATCGAGGCGCTCGATCAACTGATGCCGGGTTTTGATCCCGATATCGCCAAGATTGCCCAGCGGGTGCTAATCAATCCCCGTGACATTGAGACGCGGGTGGGTCTACTGGCCAAAAAGGTGACACCGGGATCACCTGTGGTCATTGAATTGGCCGATGCCAAGACCAAGGAAATTGTAGAGGTACTGGAGGTGGATGCCTGTCTGGTGGCGACAGGCCGGATTCCCAACACCCAGAACCTGGGCATGGAAACCGTTGGTCTGGAGACCGACCGACGCGGCTTTATTTCTGTGAATGACCAGATGGCCGTCCTGATGGAGGGGCAACCCGTTCCCCACCTGTGGGCTATTGGAGACGCCACGGGCAAGATGATGCTGGCCCATGCCGCGTCTGCCCAGGGAATCGTTGCCGTAGAGAATATTTGCGGACGCGATCGCCAGGTAGACTACCGCAGCATTCCCGCTGCCGCCTTCACCCATCCCGAAGTGAGCTTTGTGGGGATGACAGAACCCGCCGCCCAGGAAGTTGCCAAAGCCGAAGGGTTCAAGGTGGCTACCACCAAGTCCTACTTCAAGGGCAATTCCAAGGCTCTGGCGGAAGGAGAAACCGAAGGATTGGCCAAAGTCATCTATCGGGAGGATACCGGAGAACTACTGGGTGCCCATATCATTGGTCTGCATGCCGCCGATCTGATCCAGGAGGCCGCTAACGCGATCGCCCAGCGCAAATCGGTGAAGGAATTGGCCTATCTGGTTCATACTCATCCCACCCTATCTGAGGTGCTGGACGAGGCGTATAAGCGGGCGATCGTTTCCCATTAATTGGCACAGCATCCGGCTTTTCGCTTCGGCACACCTGTACGGCGCGGCGTTCGGCTTGAACGTTTTGTACTGAAGCATCACTTAATCTACCGAATGCCACGCCCCTACGGAATCCCATCCACCCCTTATCCTTGATTGATCCCGACACCCATGCAAATTCGTCGTCGTCATCCCAGTCCTGCGGTTGCCGTAGAATTCGTGCGTTATCAGACCCAGGTGCCTGACCTCGATCCCCAGCACATTCTGGAGGAGATCGTCTGGCATAAGGAGAAAGAAATCGATCAGATGCGGGAGCGCCTGCCGCTGATCCAACTGCAAAAGCAGGTCAGAGACATGCCTCCCCCCAGGGATTTTGTGGCAGCACTGAGACAGGCAAAGACCCGTCCGGGGCTGATCGCCGAAGTCAAAAAAGCCTCCCCCAGCAAAGGCGTAATCCGGGAAGACTTCGACCCTGTGGCGATTGCTCAGGACTATGAGCAGGCAGGAGCCGCCTGCATCTCAGTGCTGACCGACCAGAAATTTTTCCAGGGTAGCTTTGACAATCTGCGGCGGGTGCGCGAGACCGTAGAGCTACCACTGCTCTGCAAGGACTTTGTGATTTACCCCTACCAGATCTATCTGGCGAGGAGCAATGGGGCTGATGCCGTGCTGCTGATCGCTGCCATTCTGCCAGACAAGGATCTGATTTATTTCTTAAAAATTGCAAAAGTCCTCCAGATGACGGCGCTGGTGGAAGTCCATACGCTGGAGGAGATGGATCGGGTGCTGGCACTCCAGAGTGCCGCTCTGGTGGGGATCAACAATCGCAATCTAGCGGACTTCTCGGTCGATCTCAACACCACCTGTGAAATTTTGACAAAACGAATGACGGAAATTCGGGAACAGGGCATTCTAGTAGTAAGCGAATCTGGTCTGCACACCCCCGCCGATCTGGCACAGGTTCAGGAAGCGGGGGCTGAGGCAGTTCTGATCGGGGAGTCTCTGGTCAAACAGCCCGACCCCAAGGCGGCGATCGCCGCCCTGTTTCAATCCTGATCTGCCAATCCTGGATGCTCCCAGGCGTCCCTAACCCATTCCTTCCCTGTGTCAGACTCCCCCCTTATGGATCCTATTCCCCTGCCCTCCCATATCCATTACGAACTGCTGCTACAACTCCTTGAACGCCAGACGATGTTCGCTACCCGCAGTCACTCCCCTCAGCAGGAGCAGGTACATCAACTGATTGCCACACTGCGGAAGGCATTGAGCCAGCAGAAACAGTTGGAAGAGAGCTGTCACCGGGCCAAAATTCCCGTTGACTATCGCTGGTCACTCAACCTGGCCAGTCTGGAGTGTCCCTCCACCAACCAGTAGAGATTCAGGGCGCACGAACCAGCGACACTTTTCGTGGACAAAGCCGGGAGATCCCCTGGACTCTCTCTGGCCATCGGGTAACCAGGAGAGACTCTGCGTGTTACAGCCAGATTCCGCCCAAACCTATCTTTACCCGACGGTGGTTCAGCTTTCGCTGGCACTCACCGACAGTTTGGAGGGCGAGTCCTTTCAACCAGAACCGGGGAATTGGCCGTTGGTGTTGGAGCGATCGCCCAACGATCAAACAGACAATCGGGTTCAGCAACTGGAGCGGGCACTGGATCAGGCGCTGATTTGCCTGGAGGAACTGCGGCAACGGCTGCGAGAACAGTCCCTGCTGGAGACCCAACTGGCGGTGACTGAGGAGTTTGCCGGAGTCCAACAGCAGGCAATCGCCCGCCTCAAGGTGCGAATTCAGCACCAGCGGCAGGTGATCCAGAGCTACCTGAAGCAGATGCGGCAGCAGGACTTGCTGTCCCAGCAGCGCATTGTAGCGGCGGAGGCGCTCGCCCAGACCCAGCGAGCCGAGTTAGAAGCGCTGCGAAACTCCCTTGCCAGCCACCATTCCACCGTCACCAGCGAAGACTCCCTCCTACAGCTCGAAATCCTGCAAACCGAGCTACAGCGGAGTCGTCAGCAGGTGGGGCAACTGGAAGTTGAGGCGCAGTCTGCCCAGGCTCTGTCTGAACGACTTCAGAGCCATCTAGAGGCGGCACAGCAGCAAATTCAGGACTTATCAACAGTGTTGGACAGCTACGAGGCACGGATGGCCGAACTGGAGGTTGAACTGGGCCATCCCCTCCCGCCGGCTCCGTTTCCGCTCCCGGAAGGTCACTCCTCCCGCGAGGCTTCCTCTGGAATTGCCACCCTTGGGAGAGATCTGGCCAAGGCTCAGATTAAGGTCGAGGAGCTAGAAATTGAGCTGGCGCGGCAGATGCGATCGCAGTCCCTGTGGCAACAAAACCACCGCGAACTGGAGGCAGAGTGCGATCGCCACCGCAATCGCGTTGCTATTTTGGAACAGCAAATTTTGGAACTTCAGGAGCAGGTCTTTCAGCAGGCGCGACA
>JBIKWV010000479.1:0-4587 GCA_044356135.1 Elainellaceae cyanobacterium | reverse complement strand
ACCCCCCACACAACCCTCCCTTTGTGTGTTGGCCCCCCCCCCCCCCCCCCCCCCCCCCCTCTCTCAACAACAATTCGGTACGCCCTGTGGCAGCGCTCCAGATCTCAAACCACTGCTCACGGCTGACTTGGAGATCGACGGCTGCGGCTGCACTGAAAATGCGATCGCCCTTTCCAGTTCCCAAAATCGGCACAATTCAGGCGGGATGAGCCAACCACCAGGCCAGCGCCACCTGATCCAGGGTGGCCTGGTGGATCTGGGCGATCGTCGTCAAACCGTCTCCCCCCAATGGTGACCACGCCATCGGCGCAATTCTGAGGCGCTGGCATTGACCGAGAGTGCCGTTGCTCCCGGCATCCAGGTGCATCACCGACAATTCAACCAATCGTGGGGCACAGACGCTGCACCCCACAAACTGTAACTAACGTGGAACTAATGCCTCCCGCTGTGGAGCAGGCAACACTGCATCAGCGACACGAATAGATCGGGGGATTAAACCGATGCGGGTAAAGGTATCCGCAATTTTCTGCTGCTCAGCAATAATATTGGCGCTGATCGGTTGTAGCCCGAAGCGAATCCGACCATAGGCCAACTCCAGTGTTTGCACATCAATTCCCAACTCTGGAGAGAGAATTCGAGCCGCCGCCCGTTGGTTATTGTTAATCCAGGCTCCGGTTTGCCGCAGTTCATCCAGCACTACTCGAACGATTTCTGGATTATTCCGCACGAAGGTTGGAGATGCATGGTAGAACTCCAACCGCTGCACCAGTCCTCGACCATCGGTTAGTACCCGGACATTGCCACTCCGCTGCATCGATGCATAGAACGGATCCCAGATTGCCCAGGCATCAACGCTACCGCGCTCAAAGGCAGGCCGAGCTTCGGATGGCAACAGGAATGTGGGCGTAATATCACTTAACTGGAGATTGGCTCTGGAAAGTGCCTGAACAACTACATAGTGGGCACTGGAACCCCGTGCAAATGCCACCTTCTTGCCCTTTAGATCTGCCAACGTCCGAATGGACGAGTTGCGGGGCACCAGAATGGCAGTGGTGGCGGGCGCAGCGGGTTCGTGGGCAAGATAGGTAAACGGAACCCGCGATGCCTGGGCAAAGACCGGGGGCGCGTCGCCCGTGGTGATGATATCGACCTGACCACCGCTTAGCGCTTCAAAGTGTTGAGGTCCCGTTTGCAGCAGAAACCACTGTACTGTCACACCCGATCGCGCTAACCGCCGCTCCAGCGTTCCTCTCGCCTTCAGAACTGGCAAAACTCCATTTCGAAAGTAGCTGATGCGAACCGTGCGGCTGCGTCCCTGGGCAAATTGAACAGGTTCAGATGCACCGGGTCGTGCCGAACCGGAATCGGGCAGTAGAGCGTTCGCCAGTAAACCCATTCCCAATCCGAGGCCAGAGTTGAGGAAAAAACGTCGAGTTTTTGGCGGAGGGGAGGGCGATCGCAGTTCTGATGGGTCTGAGTGTTCCTCGAAACGGAAGGTCATTGTCTGCAAGCTCCTTGAGACTGTAGGTAAGGTTAAGGATGAAACAAGATAAAATACTAAATATCTACCGATTTTTAGTATTTTAATGAAACTAAAGTCTCACACCTCTCTTAGAAAAGCAAGGAGGAAAAAGCAAGAAGGAGCGATCGCGCTAAATCTCGTAGTGCCAGAAATCGTCTTTCTGGAGCACAATCCGCTGTAGCGACTCCCGGCGAATATAGCCCTGCTGCTCCAGTTGAATCAGCACACGGGTCACCGTGACCCGTGTTGTACCAATGCAATCGGCCAGATCCTGGTGGGTCAAGCGGAGGTCGATTCTTCGTCCATGGTCACTCTGATGTCCAAAGCGTTTGGCCAACCATCCGAGCAGTTTGAGCAGCATCTCATCGACTCGTTTATGACTTCGGATTAACAGGAGAGATTCAACCTGCTTGAGGTACTGGAGTTGGGCGTTGGCGGGAGGCACCTCCGAAGGCGATCGCTCCACAACAACTACCTTCGTCAGGCATTCCACCTGATAGGGGTCAACATTCGAGAGTGCTCTACCAACAAGATCCCCCGGCCCCCAAAGCCCTAACACCAGAAGGCTTCCGTCTTCAAGCCAGGTTAACCCACGCACATAGCCTGACTCGATTTCCCAAAGATTTTCAGACTTCAGGGGCAGAGAAGCGCGGACATCGAACTGTCTGGAAAGATTTTGTACAAGCATAGACCTGACCGCAGCAGGAATTGACATCAAACCCTTGAGATAACCAGAAAATCCGAGTCAGAGCAGAAGACGCTATCTCACTCCAATCTTATTGGTGCTTCGTCGGTTACACTAATATACGATACATCTATCGATTTATGGTATTTTTGTCTACCGATATCGATGGGTTCCGAGGAAGGGGGTCAATCGCCATTTGCGAGAATGAATACTTCGTATTAAAATACACTAAATCGGTCAGGATTTAGGATTACAGTTATTTCATCCCCAAATGTGACGCCGTGCTGAACCCTTTACTGGAAATGCCCGCCAGAGTGGAATATGCCCTGTTAGCCCTGCTAACCATGGCTGACCACCACGAGACAAATGAGCCATTGACGGTCAGCCAGATCACGGCTCTTCAAAAAATTCCCGATCGCTATCTGGAGCAAATTCTCATCAACCTGCGGCGTCGAGGGCTGATCCGCAGCCAGCGGGGGCAACGGGGAGGCTACTCTCTGATGAAGGATCCCTGGGAAATCACCCTCCTGGACATTGTGAATTCTGTGGAGGGCGACTCGGCTCAATCAGGGAAAGTGGGCCAGAACAAGTTGGCTGGAGGACAGGCTGAAAATTCCACAATCGAAAAGGAACTGGTCTATGACGTCTGGCGGCAGGCGATTAAGGCATCACAGGATGTATGGGGCAAATACACGCTGTACGACCTGTGGCAAAAGCGCAAAGCCTCCCAGCAAACCAACCCGATGTACTACATCTAAGCAGCTCTATTCCTTCAGTGCAACTCACCTGACAACTGCCCTTTTGATCGAGATTTGACCTTCAAATTCAGGAGAAATCACCATGCGAATTGCCAAAGATATTACAGAACTGATTGGACGCACCCCTCTGATTCAACTCAACAAAATCCCCCAATCCGAAGGGGTGGTTGCCCGCATCGTTGCCAAGCTGGAGAGTATGAACCCAGCAGCATCGGTGAAGGATCGGATTGGGGTCAGCATGATCAATGAAGCGGAAAAGGCAGGGTTAATCAATCCCAGAATTACCACGCTGGTCGAACCCACATCCGGGAACACGGGAATTGCCCTGGCAATGGTCGCAGCCGCTAAAGGTTATCGATTAGTTCTAACGATGCCCGAAACAATGAGCCTGGAGCGCCGCGCTATGCTGAAGGCGTATGGTGCGGAACTGGAACTGACACCTGCATCGGAAGGTATGAAAGGAGCGATTCGTCGCGCCGGGGAAATTCTGGAAGCGACTCCCGGTGCCTATATGCTTCAGCAGTTTAACAACCCCGCCAACCCGAAAATCCACCGGGAAACTACCGCTGAAGAAATTTGGGCAGACACCGATGGTCAGGTAGACATTCTGATTTCAGGGGTTGGCACTGGTGGCACGTTAACCGGGGTTGCCGAGGTGATTAAGCAACGCAAACCGGAGTTTCGGACGATCGCCGTTGAACCCACCAACAGTCACGTCCTCTCCGGTGGACAACCGGGACCCCACAAAATTCAGGGAATTGGTGCGGGTTTTGTGCCCGGTGTTCTGAAGGTCGATTTGATTGATGAAGTCGTACAAATTGCTGATGATGAGGCGATCGCCTACGGTCGTCGGCTGGCGAAAGAGGAAGGCTTGCTCTCTGGTATCTCATCAGGGGCAGCACTGGCAGCGGCGATTAAAGTGGGTAGAAGACCTGAAAACGCAGGCAAGTTGATTGTGTTTATTCAACCCAGCTTTGGTGAGCGTTACCTCAGTACGGCGCTGTTCAAAGACCCGGAAGTATTGCAGCAACCTGCGCTGGTTTAGAACCTCCCAAATCCCCGGTTTCCTGAAGAAGCCGGGGATTTTACTGACTGACCCGCTGTTTCCACTTCAGGTAAGCTTCAAGCGAGGGGAAATACTGCATCACTCCATCCAAGCCTTCAGGTCGGCCTTTCAGGTAGCCTTCCAGGTAAATGGAGTGCTGTTTCTGGGGCAGCAAACCCGAATCGCGATCGCGCTGCCCCTGCTGGTAAACCATCTCCCTGAATCCACCCAGCATATTCCTTACCCCATTGTGAGATTGATTGAAAGCCCTATCTCTACTGTATAGATTCTGGCTCATCACAGCAAATAATCCTCTTTGTCAAAACGATAAATTGAATTGATGGATTTGGATGGGTTAGGAGCTGCGCCGAGTGGAGGGTTTAGCATTTCGCCGGGGGATTGTCGGGCCTCAGCTATGATAAACCCGCGCCCTGGCACTCTGAAACAACCAGGCATCCTCGAAGCGCTTCTGGCGGGTACTGGCTGACGATACAAGGTAGGCGCGATTAAGCTTGAAACCCAAAAAGCTGTTCCGCCCTTCGACTTCGCTCAGGGCGGAACAGCTTTTTGGGTTTCG
>JBIKWV010000478.1:0-4591 GCA_044356135.1 Elainellaceae cyanobacterium | reverse complement strand
GATGTGAACCGAATTCAACGGGGTGTGGATTGGCAGATGCGGATTGATGACGCCCGCTGTAAACTGACTTCTGTCTACCCTAAAATTAAGTTGTGACGCTGCACTAGCCTGTCTACATCCAGCACCGCTTTCGGCAAAGATTTTAATCCAGATGCATATTCACTGACCCCAATCAACAGTGCTTTCTTTCCCATTGTTTCCCTCAGCCTTCACCCAATTGCTTTATTATCTGATCCCGGAAAGCGTTAAGGTCCTCCGGAGTGTCTGCAGTGAAGGTCAACTTGGTACCGTTTGGGGTGATCACCTCGATCGATAGCTTGCGACTTGGCTGTTTCTGCTCTGGCTTCAGCCATCTCTTCTGTACCCAATCAATGATTTCAATCAGTGTCTTGACAGTCGAGATCACGGTAACAGCACCCAGAAGAAATGCACCAAAATCCTTGGAAGTCATTCCTGGTGCTTCAACAGGCTGATTGTTTGGTACTAATCCAGCTTCTTCTACCCCATCAAATTCGCGGATCTGGGGTAGAAGTCTTTGGGTGTATTCCTGTAACTCCTCGTCCTCAAATTCAGAGTCTTGAATCTGAATGATCGCTGTCAGATTAGCCAAATTTAAACTCCTGGAAAGCTTCCATGGTGAAGTCTTTAGCCTTGATTCCAGCCGAAGCAAAAAATGCGGTCGAGCGTTCGGCAGCAATCGCTCTAATTATACCTACAAGTAGGATAAAGACCAATTGAACAAGCGGTTAGAGCGCAGAATCATTGCTCACGACAAAATGCCCCTGCTCATGCTGCAAGAGCCACTGTTTACGATCGACTCCCCCCGCATAGCCCGTCAACTTTCCGTTAGTAGCAACCACCCGGTGACAGGGCACGATGATCGAGATCGGGTTGCGTCCGTTGGCGGCACCGACGGCGCGAGAAGCGGTCGGCTGTCCCAATCGTTGGGCCAGGGTGCCGTAGGAGATGGTTTCGCCAAAGGGGATCTCGCGCAGGAGTTGCCAGACCTGCTGCTGAAAGGCAGTGCCCTGCGGAGCGAGGGGGAGGTCAAAGGTTTGCCGCAGGTGGGCGAAGTATTGGTTAAGCTGTTCTTGCGTTTGGTCGAACAGTTCAGACTGGGGGGCTTCGCGCCACTCCTCCGTTTGTTTGGGAAAGTGCTTCTGCCCTTTCAGGTAGAGTCCCGTTAAAGATTGCCCATTAGAGGTCAGCAGCAGCGGTCCCAGTGGGCTATTTATCCATGTGTAGTCAACCATGAACCGATCATACAAAACACTGCGTTTGTTGCTGGGGGCGATCGCCCTCTTCAGTCTCACCAGTTGTGGTGGTGCCCCTGCAATCACCGAGTCTTCTACGCCTGCGGCTGCGGGGGCTGATGCGATCGCCAACTCCCCAGTCGCCCGTCCCGCCAGCCCCCCAGAAACCACAGCTTCCCAGCCAGCAGAAGCGGTGGGCACCCCGAACACACCTGTCAGCGCTGTCACCCCTGCCGCCGATGGTCTCAGTCAGGCACAAAGAGCGTCTCTCAAAGAACTGGGCATTCCGGTGGTGGTTCCCGGTTATCTGCCTGCCAACTTTCGAGTGACCAACCTGATTGCCAATGCCTGTCCCCCCGGCGTTCCCCAGACGGGCAATTGCAGAGAAGGCTCCAGCTATACGATTGTGTACCGCAACGATCAGAATACCTGCCTGCTGGTGAATGCGATCGCGGGTGGTGTCGGTGGCGGGGCCAGCGAGTTTGAGTTCATTACGCAAACCGCTCTGTTCGGGGAAGTGAACATTCTGTTCGGCTCCGATTCAGGGGCCAATCAGCAGCCGACCGCTCAGCAGTTAAATACTCCCCAGGTCAGGCTCTCCAGTTTTCCGGCAGCGCTAAAGGCCAATCAGGGGCGATCGCCGTATTACAACGTTTCGGTTGCGGGGTCGGAGTACGAGCAGTCCACCTACCAGTGTGGAAACAATTCGACGATTACGCCGCTGGAGATGGAGAAGATCGTGCAGGGGTTGGTAATGGGTGATGGGTGATGGGTGATGGGTGATGGGTGATGGAATTACTCGTCCCTGGCTTCCAGCCGGGGATGCCGTTTGGAGGCTCTGCCTCCTCAAGCTGGAGGCAGAGCCTCCGGTTTGCATCACCCGGCAGAGCCAGGTGACGAGAGTGGGAGGGTAGCTGCCTGAGCGGAGTCGCAGGCAACGGTTTCTCACGCCGGAATAATCATTCAAGAAATTCATGTATTGACTTTTCAAGATCCTTGTGCGTGGCACAGAGCCATCTGTGGAGAGGTGGCGAACTTTAGCAGAAGTTTCGCTATCGCGGGAGTCGGGAATTTTGGCGATGCTTAAAGACATCAAACGCATTCATTCAACTGTTCCCCGCAATGGAGATGCCCCCATGAAACCGAATTCCCGCAGTGGTTCCCTGTCCAGCAGTATGCTGCACACCATCAACAGCTCCCGCTCTGACCTGAAAGCCGACCTGGCGCTGATCAACTGTTTCTTCAGCCGATTGGCCCGCGCGACCCTCGCGGTAACGGCGAAGCCGATCGCCCACCGTCTTACTGCTCCACTGCCCCCAATGCCCGCAGCGTCACCCGCTGAGCCGCTGTCAAACCCGTCGCCCCGGTAATGTTCATACCTTCGTAGAGGCGATCGCCCCGAAACACCTGCACACAGCTTCCCGCATTCACATCCCACAGGCGCAGTGTCTCATCATGACTGCCGCTGGCCAGCAGCAGGGTCGTGGGGTCAGGGGAGAAGGCGATCGCCGTTACCGAGGAAGTGTGGCCCTCCAGGGTCTTCAGGCAGTCGCCCTGGAGGTTCCAGAGTTTAATCGTCTGGTCGAGGCTACCGCTGGCCAGGAGGGTGCCGTCAGGGCTGAAGGCGACGGTTTTCACCTGTCCCTGGTGGCCGCGCAAGGTCGTCACACAGTCGCCGCTGGTCAGATCCCACAGTTTGATGGTGCAGTCGTCGCTACAGGTCGCCAAAATTGGAGCATTCGGTGAGAAAGCGGCCTGCCAGACGCGCTGCTCATGGTTCAGCGTATAAAGGCAGGTGCCCGTGGCGACATCCCAGACTCTGGCGGTGCAGTCGTCGCTACAGGTGGCCAGAAACCGGCTGTCGGGGCTGAAGGCCGTCGTCCAGATCCAGCCCAGGTGTCCCTCCAGTAATTTCAGTTTGCGGTAGGTGCGCGTGTCCCACAGTTGCAGGCCGCTGAAGCCGCTGGAGGTAGCCAGAAAACGGCCATCGGAGCTGAAGGCCAGCGCATAGACTGCCGTTGTATCGTCGGTCAGAACCTGGAGACAGCGACCCGTTTTGACATCCCAGAGTTTGGCAGTGTGATCGCCCCCGCAGGTTCCCACTACGCTGCCGTCCGGGCTGAACCCCATCGACCAGATCCAGCTATCGTGGGCCTGCCAGGTTCTGACACAGTTTCCGGTGGCCACATCCCACAGTTTCGCCGCCCGGTCGTCAGTGCCGCTAGCCAGCAGAGCACCATCGGGACTGAAGGCGATCGCCCAGAGCTGCGTTGTGTGTCCCTGCAAGCTTCTCCAGCAGTGGCCTTCTCGCGCATCCCACAGTTTCACCGTTTTGTCGTCACCATTGCTGGCAAAGGTTTGCCCATCGGGACTGGCGGCCACGAACCAGATATCCTTCGTGTGCTCCTGCAAAACTTTCAAACACTGCCCCGTTTCAACCTCCCAGATGCGCAACGTACTGTCAAAACTGGCGCTGACCAGACGATCGCTGCCGGGAAGGAAGGCGATCGCCGGAATAATACTGCGGTGTCCCCGCATCACCTGAAGATTTTCACCCGTTTCAACAGACCAGACTCGCACCGTCTGATCACTTCCCCCACTGGCAATCCTCCGACCATCGGAACTGAAGTTGAGGTGCCAGATGGCATCGGTATGTCCCTCAAACGTCAGCAGGCACTCCGCTGTGGCCAGATTCCACAGGCGAATGGCTTTGTCATAGCCCGCAGACGCCAGAAGGGGATCGCCCGCTGCCGAGAGCCGGGGGGAGAACTGCACGTCCAGAACCTTCTCCGTATGTCCCTCCAGGGTTTTGACGCACTCCCAGGTGGCGGTGTCCCACAGGCGGATGGTGCGATCGAAGCTGGAGGCAAACCAGCGACCATCGGGGCTGAAGCTGGCAGACATACCGCCGTTGACCTCCCCCTCCAGGACTTTGAGACACTGCCCGGTCGTTAAATCCCAGACGCGGGCCACGCAATCAATGCTGGAACTAACGAGCGATCGCCCATCGGGACTGAAGGCAATGCGCCAGATCCAGGTGGAGTTGGTGAGCGTCAGGAGCGGTTGTCCGGTGGCGACGTTCCACAGGCGCAGGATGTTGAAGTCGCTGGTGGCCAGAAATTGGCCGTCGGGACTGAAGGCCAGGGTACGGCCCAGGCCCAGTGTTTCAGCAAAGACGGTTTGGGCAAAATCGGCTCCAGTGAAGTTGACCCGATGCAGGGGAGATTTGACCAGGTATGCCTGCCAGATCGGGAGGTGGGAGAAGTCGTAGTCGGTGAGGTCGATGTTTAGATGGATCAGGAGGTTGAGGAGATTGCCCGCCGCGTAGTTCTTCAGGG
>JBIKWV010000474.1:0-4597 GCA_044356135.1 Elainellaceae cyanobacterium | reverse complement strand
GCGATAAAGTCCCGCTAAGACAAAAACAGTTCCCGAATTCCCTCGCTGCCAATCTCGACCGCCAGCGCCGCCAGTAGAAATCCCAGCAGTTGGGTAGCGATAATTGCCCCCTCCATGCCAATCCACTGGTCAATTCGGGTCGCCTGACGCACGATCGCCCAGGTCACCAGCATCGCTGCCAGAATTCCAATCACCACACTAACCCGCGCATCGGGGGATTCTGACATCATCAGCATCACCGTCGTCAGGGTGCCTGGACCCGCCAGCAGCGGCAGCGCCAGTGGAGTGATCGCCACATCCCGCTCCTTTTCTGGCAGGGGTTCGTCCATCTGCCCCCGCAGCATATCCAGCGCGATCAGCAGCAGCAGGATGCCACCCGCGATTCGGAGCGACCCCATGCTGATGTGCAGGTATTGCAAGATCAAGTTCCCGGCAAAGGCGAACCCCAGCAGCACCACGGTTGCCACCACCGTCGCCCGGTCTACCACGTTGCGCTGCGCCTCCGGCTCCATCCCCTTTGTCAACACAATGACTATCGGCGCATTCCCCAGCGCATCCGCCAGCACGAATACAGCCACGAAGGTTTTGACCAGAACGGAGAAGTCCATCCGCAGAATAGAGTGCAACCTCCTTATTGTAGGGGGTTTATTGTAGGGGAAGGCTTTGAGTCTGAGTACTGCAACTCGCTACAGCGCCTCCACCCCCCCCAGGAGCCACCAGGCGCACTCGACCATCTGCCTCTCGCACCCACCCGTGAGCCTCAACGGGAACCGCAGAAGATTGAGAATTGAGAGTATTCTCTGCGGAGTTGCGCGGAGCGCTGATCGCCGTCTGCCCGGATGCCTCCATAGAATTCAAGGTTACCCATCTGGTTCGCTCAGGAGTAGCGGTCAGGGGATCGGTAGGAGACGCCGGAAGACCCCCTCGCCCGCTCACAGTGAAAGCGGATGATCGCGCAGCGGTTCCCGGTGTCGGGCAGGTGCGGGCGATCTGGTTGGCAGCGTCGGTAACATCGGCGGGAAGTTCCGTTAGTCCCCGACTGGGGTCAGCGTCAGGATTGAGAATACGCACCGTTCCCTGAGGGCCAGCGTCAGAACTGGCATCGATGACATTCGTGTTGCCACCCGATCCACTCCGCCCCTGCTCAAAGCCAAATATCCCCGATGAGTTAAGGGTAATATTGCCGCCGCTGCCCTGATTGGCTCTGGCGATGATGTTGTTATTCGCATTACCGTCAGCCACGATAAACGCAGGGGCAGAATTTACGCCTGTCCGGGGTTGAATAGTGATATTGCCACCATTGCCAGTGGCACGGCTATCAGCAGTGGTGGCGTCGGCCAGAATCGCGCTGTTCTGACGGAGAAACAGGAAATCTTGAATCCCCATCGTGATGTTGCCACCATCTCCCTGGGGTGCTCTGGCGCTGATTTGGGAGCGATCGCGCACCTCCACATGCGCCGCCTGCACTGCAATATTGCCCGCTGAGCGAACCGTCTGAGCGCGACTGGCCGCAGACATGGCCAGGGTGGCCAGCCGACGGTTCACAATCGCATCGGTGATAATGCCACTTCCCTGTTGCAGCTCCAGTAAATTATCAATGTCCAGATTGATATTTCCACCATTGCCCTGAGCCGCTCTGGCGGTGATCTGGGAGCGATCGCCTAAAGTTAGATTTCTAGATCTTAGAAGAATATTTCCTGCGGGGCCATCTCCTTCATTGTTCACGGAGATGCTCGACCCACGCTGCAATTCCGATAAATTATCGATGTCCAGATTGAGATTGCCACCATCACCCTGAGCCGCTCTGGCAGTAATTTGGGAGCCATTGCCCAGAAATAAATTGCTTGCCTGTAGAAACGCATTACCCGCAGTACCTGATCCGTCATTATTCACAGAAATACTCGAACCCGTCTGTAGCGCCACCCTATTGTCAATATTCAAGTCAATGTTTCCACCGTTGCCCCTGGCGGCGCTGGCGGCGATTTGGGAGCGATCGCCCAGCGACACATCCTCAGCCTGCAAGCGAATATTCCCCGCGAAACCAGTTCCCTCATTGCTGGCGGAAATCCGTGAATTCCCCTGCAAGTTTAATAAACGATCAATCACCAGGTTGATACTGCCACCATTCCCGCGAATCGCTCTGGCGGTGATCTGAGAGCGATCACGCAGCAACAGATCTCTGGCATTCAGTACCACATTCCCCGCTGAACCCGTGCCCTCATTGCTGACGGAGATCGTTGAGTTGCCCCGCAATTGCGCCGTGTCCGCCCGCAGTCGCAGGTTGCCGCCCTGCCCCAGGTTGGTGGTGAGCGTCAGGTTAGCCCCATTGGTCAGGGTCAATTGACCTGTTGTAATTTGAATTTCCCCAGGATTACCCAGCGCAATGCCCGTTGCGGTGGCCGTCGTACTCAGCCTTGCCCCGTCAATCAGCACCGACCGATCCGCCCGAATTGCAATTCCTCCCGCGTTGCCCGCACCATCCGTTTGCACGTTGACCACACCAAATCCAGAGCCGGGTTGTCCCACGATCGAAACGGTTCCTGGCGTTTCCAGCCTGATATTGCCCCCGCTGCCCGCCTGCTGCCCCACAGAAGCCACCTGATTGGCAACACTGGTCAGATTGGTATCCCGTAGTTCGATCGCCCGTCCGGCATACAGCAGCATATTACCCGCGTCGCCCGTTCCCGCGTTATTACTGCTGTTGTTGAGGGCGGTGCGATCGCTCAGCCGCAGCCGATCGTCCGCCCGCAAAGTGATATTCCCGCCATTCCCCGCACTATTCGTATTCGCCTGAATCGTTGTGTTGTTCAGTTGCAGCAATCTGGCCCGTAGTACAACATCGCCAGACCGGGCATTGGTGCCGCTGGTCGTCGAGCCTCCAATTGTTTTGAAGTTTGCGTTGTGAAGCTGGAGGGCATCACGCACATTCAGAAAAATATTGCCGCTGTTATGGGTGCCGCTATCGGTCCAGAATTGGGGGCGATCGCCCGTGACATTGCGGCCCTCCACCCGAATATCAGGGGTCACCGTCGGACTGCGATTCCCCTGCACTGATAATCTTGCTCCCTCCAGAGCCGTATTGCCTGTCGCAAACGTAATATCCGCAGGGATACCATTGGGAACAGCCAGTCGGGGGGCATCGTTGCTCCACAGTAGCGGAATGCTGCCGCTACCGCTCAGTCCCGTCAGGCCAATGTGTCCTCCTTCCGCACGCAGAACACCGCCATTGAGATTGACTGCTCCCCCGGCCAACAGCAGGCTACGGCCCTGTCCCACCTGCAATCCAGTAAGGGTGGGCAGGGGAATTCGGAGCAGCGGCGACAGCTCCAGCACCGTTCGGCGGCTGTTTACCTGAATCGACTGAACGGGTTGCTGGCCGAGCTGATAGTAAAGCAACGCTGTGGGACGAACCGTAAGCAATGTGGTGGCAGCCTTTGGATCCTGCACCGTAAATCGACCCAGGTCACCAAATTCCAGTCCGCTGGCGGTGCTGGCGACAAACGATCCGGTGACATTCAGGCGGGCATTTCTGCCAAAAATGATGCCACTGGGGTTGATCAGAAATAAATTGACATTGGTCGGAGCCTGAATCGTGCCATTGATCAGGGATGGGTTACCTCCGGTGACGCGAGAAATAATGTTCTGGACATTACTGCCAGCGTTTAGCGTGAACTGAAGTCGCTCTGGTTGGCTCAGGCTCAGTTGTCCAAAACTGTGGAACAAATTTATGCCTGCGGTCTGCCCCACCGATTGCGGCACGACGGTGGTGGTGCCCTGACGGATCAGTTGTCCAGCCCCCAGACTGCCGTCTAGCGTCACACTCTGGGCCAGGGTGGAGTGCGGCCACAGGGTAAAGGCAGCGACACTGGCAGTCACCCCCACGACAGTGGAGGGGATGCTGCTGACTGTGGTGGGCTTCACCGGGGTGGTGTCCATGGGGAGGAGGAGCTTTCGGGATTCGGTTCATCGCAGAGGCGCAGAGGACGCAAAGCGAAGATGAAACATTGCGCGCTCTGCGATGCATGTTTCTATCGTCAAGGGTTTGCCAGGACTCTAACCAATTTGGGGACCCTGGTCATCGGGTCTGCGCTGGAGTTCTTCGGTGAGCTGATCGAAGTTATTGGAGGGAGCAGAGGCGATCGCCACAAAACTACTGACGGTGTTGACCAGGAGGGCGATGAAGTTGCGGATAAACACCTCAATCACGCCGCCGAGGTTGTTGTTCACCTCGTAGCCCAGCTCAATGTCAAAGCCCAGATCCAGTTCGGCGATCTGGACGGTCATAGCCGTCACTCGTTTGGGGGTGGATCCGGGTGTCTCAGCGGCGATCGCTACTGAATTCTCGATATAGGCGGTGCTAACCAGAAACTGTACGTCTCCGCTGTAGAGATAAAGATGGGCACCGGGAGCCGCGAACCAGACCCAGCGAATCGGGTTGATGGGTACCCAGCCAGAGGTGATCTGGCCGTCGGGGATCTCCGGTAAGGCGATGGGATCAGGCCAACCGGATGTCGGGACAGTGGTGGGAGCCACCACACACCGCAGAAAGATCCCTTGCAGGGGAATGGGGAGGGGCGGATTATCCCGCACGGTGACA
>JBIKWV010000475.1:0-4597 GCA_044356135.1 Elainellaceae cyanobacterium | reverse complement strand
TGGACAAAGATCGCTTTCGCCGGGATCTGGGCGATGTGGAGTCTGCCTATCGACAGGTGCTAGATCGAGTTCTGGCACAATCCCTCTAAACCTGCGTCTCAAAAACCTGTAGATTGCTTGAGTCGAATCCTGACCCAGGGTTTTGACCAGATTTGAGCAAGGGAGCTGGCAATGCTGTAAAATTGCTCCGTTTGCCCAGAGCAATTCCTGCAACCATTGCGGGTTCGGTGTGTGGAAGTTTCGATGGTTTTAAATCACATGCGGTTTTCTCCGGTTTTACTGGCAGTTCTGACTGTTTCTACAACGCTGGGTTTGTCTCGTCCGGCGGCGGCTCAATCTTCCGAAAGGCTCGCTGCGGCAGCTTCAGATACGACAGCTCCAGCCGCCGAGCACTCCAGCCTGACTCCGGTGGTGCCAGAGAGCAACCCTTTATTGCCCCCTGCCGATAGTTTGGTGCTGACCCAGCGATCGCTCCTCCGGGGTGCGGTGTCGCCAGCCCTAACTTCCCAGGCAATTCCTGCTCAGGCCCCTGTCGCTCAGGCTCCAGCGCAAACTGCTCCGGTTCAAAGTCAACCTGGAACCCCTCCTGCTGGTAGTCCAACCCCTGAGCAGGAAACACCAAACCAGATCCAGGTGACGCCCACCCCAACCGAGCCGACCTCTCCTGGCACAACCCCGTCTTTTCCGACCTTCCCCACACCGGGGACGCCAGCCACGCCTGGAACCCCTCCTGCGCCGCAACCGCAGGCTCAACCAGAACCTCGGGTCCTGGTTGCAGAAGTTGTGGTTCAGGGAGCCACTGGCGAATTAGAAACAGAAGTCTATAACGCGGTGCGGACAGAGCCGGGTCGGACAACCACCCGGAGTCAGCTCCAGGAGGATGTAAACGCCATTCTCGCTACCGGGTTCTTTGGCGATGCACGGGTAGAGGCCAAAGACACCCCCCTGGGGGTGCAAATTGTCTTCATCGTGCAGCCTAACCCCGTGCTCCAGGGCGTCAGGGTCGAAGATAATGAGGTTCTGCCGCAACCAGTGGTCGATCAGATCTTTGCGCCACAGGTGGGCAGCATTCTTAACTTCCGCCGCTTCCAGGAGGGAGTCGAGGCCCTGAATAAGTGGTACCGCGACAATGGCTACGTCCTGGCCCAGGTGGTGGATGCACCGCGCGTTTCTCCCGATGGGATTGCGACGCTGGTGGTGGCGGAAGGGGTGATCGAAGATATTCAGGTGCGTTTTCTGAATCGGGACGGGGAGCCGACCGATGACGAGGGGCAGCCCATTACAGGCCGGACTCGCCCATTTATCATTACCCGCGAATTCCGCTCGCAGCCGGGGGATGTGTTCAACCAGCAGCGGATCCAGCAGGATTTGCAGCGAGCCTTCGGTCTAGGAATTTTTGAGGATCTGCGGGTATCGCTCAACCCTGGCCAGGATCCCCGTAAGGTGGATGTGACGGTAAACGTCATCGAGCGCAACACCGGGTCGATTGCTGCCGGGGGCGGTATCAGCTCTGCCAGCGGTCTATTTGCCACCGTCAGCTATCAAGAGCAGAACCTGGGCGGCAACAACCAGCGGGTGGCGGTGGAACTCCAGGTTGGTCAGCGGGAGCTGTTGTTTGACGCCAGCTTCACCGACCCCTGGATTGCTGGTGATCCCAACCGCACATCCTATACCGTCAATGCTTTCAGCCGATTGTCGATTCCGCTGGTGTTTGAAGGGGGGCCTAACGAGGTGACGCTGCCGAATGGCGATCGCCCCCGTGTCCAGCGAATTGGGGGTGGGATCAGCTTTGGTCGCCCGATTCCTCCCTTTGACCCCGATTGGCGGGTTTCGGCTGGGTTTCAGTATCAGCGGGTGTCGATTCGAGATCGCGACGGGGATATCAGCCCCCGCGATGAGTTTGGCAACCTCTTGAGCCTTACCAGTGGCGGTCAGGATGACCTGTTCCTGGCGCAGTTTGCAGTATCGCGCGATCGCCGCAATAATCCCGTTTCGCCCACGAATGGCTCTTTTCTGCGGTTCAGTACCGAGCAGTCGATTCCCATCGGTTCTGGCAGTATCTTCCTGAACCGCCTGCGCGGTAGCTACAGCTACTACATTCCGGTGCGTCTGCTGAACTTCAGCGATGGCCCTCAAGCGCTGGCCTTCAACGTTCAGGGAGGCGTGATTCTGGGAGATCTGCCGCCCTATGAAGCCTTTTCTCTGGGAGGGACGGACTCCATCCGCGGCTACGACTCTGGTGATGTCGGTAGCGGACGCGCCTTTGCATTGGCCACCGTCGAGTACCGCTTCCCCATCTTCTCGATTGTGGGTGGGACGGTCTTTGTGGATGTAGGCAGCGACCTGGGCACAGGGAATGACGTTCCGGGAGATCCAGCAGGTCTGCGGGGTAAACCGGGCAGTGGCTTCGGCTATGGTGTTGGCGTGCGTGTGCAGTCGCCCCTGGGGGCCATCCGCATTGACTACGCCATCAATGACCAGGGGGATAGCCGCATCCACTTTGGTATTGGTGAACGGTTCTAGGGTGATCCTGCTGGGGAGCGGGGGATCTCCAGAGGGAGATCCATCCCGCTACAAAACCCGACAGAAAGTGGATACAGCCTTTTCCAGGCGAATCAGGGAGGGATTTCAGGGTGCGGGAGCTGCGACGGCTCAACCCCCCGGTGTGATTTCGAGCCGAACGCTGAGCATTGCCGAACGGCGTGAGCGCTCAGCGTTCGCCGAAGTCCAAACGGCACCGCCCCCACCCTCTCTCCCTCACCAGCGTGAAAAACGCTACAGGCAACAATCTAAGCGCATCCAGGGGGCTTGAGTGTTCAGTCTTGAGCAAGAACAATCGCAGACAGGTGACGGGGCATTGCCCCCGGCAATTCTGGCTGTGCAACAGCACACACTGGCAACAGAGATCCAGCAGACGGGCGTGGGGTTGCACGCTGGACAGGTGGCAACCGTGCGCATTCTGCCTGCTGAGGCCAACCAGGGACGCTACTTCGTCCGTATCGATCGACCTGATGCGCCATTGATTCCCGCGCACATTGCCCAGGTGCGACAGACAACGCTCTCAACGGAACTGGCGGAGGGAGAGGCTTCTGTTCGCACCGTTGAGCATTTGCTGGCGGCGCTAGCAGGGCTTGGCGTCGATAATGCCCGGATTGAAATTGATGGCTCTGAGGTGCCGCTGCTGGATGGGTCTGCCAGACTGTGGGCTGAGGCGATCGCCCAGGCAGGCATTGTTGCCCAGGCCCAACCGCGCACCCCGCTCCCCATCAGTGAACCGCTGTGGATTCACCAGGGAGATGCTTTTGTGGCCGCGATTCCTGCCCCCCAGTTACGCTTTACCTACGGGATTGACTTCGACCTGCCCGCTATTGGTAATCAGTGGTTTAGCTGGTCACCCGGTCAGGAGTCCTTTCTGGAGGCGATCGCTCCTGCTCGTACTTTCGGTCTGGCTCATCAGATTGACCAGCTTCGCACTGCCGGACTGATTCAAGGTGGAAGCCTAGAAAATGCGCTGGTGTGCGGTCCGGAGGGGTGGATTAATCCGCCACTGAGATTTTCAAATGAGCCAGTGCGCCATAAACTCTTAGACTTAGTAGGAGACTTCAGTTTGTTGGGCGCGTTTCCAGCAGCACATATTCTTGCATATAAGGCCAGCCACCAATTGCACACTCAGCTTGTACATCAACTGGCAAACCGTTCACCTGAGGCTCTGCAAGTCCACTCTGTATAGCAATCCCATAACCCATGTCCACTCTGACCGACCTTCCCACCGAGACTGCCGCCCGCCTTGCACCAGAGCCTGCAATTGCTGAACCTGCGCCTGCAAAGACCGTTTTCACCATTCAAGATATCCAGCAACTGCTGCCCCACCGCTACCCCTTCTCTCTGGTAGACAAAATCATTGAATTTGTTCCGGGTGAACGGGCGGTGGGCGTCAAAAATGTCACTATCAACGAACCCCACTTTCAGGGTCATTTTCCCAATCAGCCCGTCATGCCTGGGGTTCTGATCATCGAAGCGATGGCCCAGGTCGGCGGTATTGTGCTGACTCAGATTCCTGACATCCCCACGGGCCTGTTTATGCTGACGGGCATTGATAAGGCCAAGTTCCGCCGTCCGGTGGTTCCTGGCGACCAGTTGGTGATGAACATGGAACTCGTTCGAATCAAACATCGTCGGTTTGGTTGGATGCGGGGTCGTGCCGAGGTAGACGGCCAACTGGCTGCCGAAGCCGAACTAATGTTCTCGATTGTCGATTGAATCCTCCACACGGGTGGGTTCAATTGGCTCCTGCCAATGCAACAATTTGCATAGATTATGAATCCACCCATTCGTCCCCTTGACCTGCCAACTTCTCATCTACCCAGCACACCCTTGACTACCCTGATTCATCCTACGGCTGTCATTCACCCCGGCGCAGAACTTCATCCTACGGTCCAGGTGGGAGCCTATGCGGTCATCGGCAGTCGGGTTAAGGTCGGTCCAGGAACGAGTATCGGTCCCCACGCAGTGCTAGATGGGTGGACGGAGGTTGGTGCGCGCAATCAGATTTTTCCTGGTGCGTCGATTGGCCTGGAGCCGCAGGACTTGAAGTACA
>JBIKWV010000476.1:0-4597 GCA_044356135.1 Elainellaceae cyanobacterium | reverse complement strand
CGGACTTTTCTGATCGATCTCCAGGGCATGTTGTGCACTAATGGCAGCAGGGTGGCTCAGAACCGCCTGAATCTGAGAGACCCACTCAGCCGCAGACTGCGAAAGCGATAGACGATGCACCAGGGAAGGAACCACGTCTGCTTCCAATGGAATGTTGTCTGAGATAAAGCAGGGCAATCCTGCAGCCTGAGCCTCGATCAAAACAATCCCTAATCCTTCGAAGAGGGAAGGAAAGACAAAAGCATCTACCACTCCTTTGAGCAGATCAGGGATATCAGGACGGACACCTGCAAACGTCGTCTGGTTCGTAAGCCCCAGGCGAGCCACTTCCTGTCGAATCGTCTTCTGTAAAACGCCCTCCCCAACCAGTAACAGATGAAGTCTGGGCTGTTTCCGGGCCAGGTCTGCGGCAATTTTTAGCAAAAAGGCATGATTTTTCTGCTCAACGAAGCGGCCAATATGCCCAATCACCACCGCATCTGGAGGAATGCCCAGAGCCGACCTCAGAGCCTGAGCGTTGTACTGCCGTTGAAAGGGTTCCAGATCAATGCCATAGTAGAGCGTTTGCCAGCGCTCATCTTGCATCCAGCGATCGCCAAACAAATTTGCCGCTGCATCCTGACTGCACCCAAAGCCCAGCGTTGCATATCGCTGAATCCAGCGCCGCATCAGTATCAGGTACAGCCGACGCAACGGTGAGGCGATCGCTTCGACCGCCGAGGTGTCGATGTGGCTGTGGGAAATCCGCACCGGGACACCCGCCTGTTTGGCAATCCGTAGCACGAAGCCACTGAAATGGTGGACGTGACTATGGACAACATCGTAGGGGCCTGTGGCATCCAGAATTTTCCTGATCTGCCGCGCGTATTTCAGAGGTTGTCCCACACTGTCACAGCAGATCAGGCGACTGCCTAGCGCCAACACCTCCGGGTCATAGGAGCAGGGTTGACGGGTATGAACCAGAAAATCCATCTGCAACTGCTGCCGATCAGTGTGCCGCAGGATGTGCATCAACCAGGTCTCAATGCCCCCCCGTGTCATGCCGCCGACCACGTGGAGAATACGCAAGGGACGAGTTTTTGAAGTTCGTACCTGTGTCCGCCCTAGCGTCTCTGGTGTATCCTGCTCAATCATGTTTTCTAACATCCGCTCCACCTCCATCAGTCTCTGATCGTTGCCATTGCGTGGAAATTCGACCCCAGCATAAACGCTCGATCGTGGGGCTGATTTTCCAGGCTGAGCAGAATCGTTTCCACATTCTCTCTCCGACCATCGTTACGGGGTTGGATTACAATCGGCGCAGATGCTGCTCCTGCGGGGATCGTGACCGATCGAGGAGGGTCTGGATAGTCCTGTCCTGCGATCGCTGTCCCCCGCACCTGATAGGTCACCCTCAGGGAGCGGCTCAGATTTCCTGACCTCGTCACTTGAAACCGCGCGGCAGCTCTGCCTTCAGACGCTGTGGGGTTGAGGGTCGTAATGTTGACAATCGTCGGAACACTGCGAATAAACTGCAAGTTGACGTAGTTGCCATTGTCCTTTTCGCTGGGGAGAACTGAGAAAAAAGCCTCATTCAGGTTCGTCGCAATCCGTCCCCGAATCGATAGGTTCTCGAAGACTGCCTGAATATTCCGCTGGCGATCATAACCCTGAAACGTTGAGCGATTCCTACCGGGATCAAACACCGTCAAATTTTGCACAAAAACATTGCGGATCGACCCCAGGGTGTTGGCGGTCGATTGGGGTTCCCACTCAGCTTCTTTGATGCGCCATTGCAGCATAGAGGCACTCCCCCACTCCTGACCCGCCTGGGTGGGGTTGAGAATCTCCTCAAGCCGAATATTCTTAAAAAAGATATTTTCAAAGTTTGCCCCGGTCACAGGCCACAAACCAGATAGCTCATCCGCTGCAACGACATCAATATTCTCGTAAGTGATGTTGCGAATGACGCTCTGCTTGACGGTCGTACCGATCTTGAAGGCTCCCCCGGCATGGAACACAGAGTTGCGAATATTGATATTCTCGTTGTTGACCAGGGTGGGGTGGAGGCGATCGCCCCCATGTGATGTCGCATCATCTGTCCCCCAATACAGAACATTGTCCACCAGGATGTTGCGGGACGACCAGAAGATAAACCCATCGGTATTGATATGTCTGGGATTGGGGGCAGCAAGGATCTTAACGTTATAGAGATTGAGATTCTCAGCGTAAAGCATAGTGATATTCGCCACGGCTGGATCGATCAGCGTGATCTCACTCAGGTTGATGTTTCGGGAATTTCTGATCTCAATCAGGCTGTACCATCCCCCGCGTGAACGCCAGAAGGAGCCATTGCCATTAATCGCTCCCCGCCCACGAATCTGCACATTACTGGCTCCATTGATGAACAGGAGTCCCTTACCGTAGGAGGGGAAGGTGTTCTTGCTGGCGACGAGCGTTGCACCCGCTGCCAGATAAAAGGTCATGTTGCTCCTCAAGTTGATCTGTTGCACACTGTAGGTTCCCGGTGGAAAATACAGCACACCTCGACGGGAACTAACAAAATCGATCGCCCGCTGCACCCGTGCCGTCACATCCGTCGTCCCCGTATTGTCCACCCCAAAATTTCTGACATTGACGACCGTCCGACTGCCCAACGAGGGCACATTCTCCTCAACCGACTCGGCCAGGATAATCAGCGGCTCTGGCAGGCCATTGATTTTGTGCAGAATCAGTTTGCGGGGAGCGGTCAGGGAGAAAGAGAGGCGATTACCAGTGACTTTGGCAGGAATACGATAGGCAATGGGGCTGAGACGATGCGTGCTGATCGGCTGGTCAACGTCAATGGCAATATCGGCTCGTCCGGCAAAGGAAAACTGGACGTAGTTCAGCGAATTGTAGGTTTGGACTGGCACCGGACGCCTGTTGACCGTAACTGAGTAGCGGGTGCTGGCAGCACGGTCATTGGTAGCCTGAAGCATGGGTGGCAACGGAGCGGATGGGTTTGACGAGCCAGACGATTCGGTGGCTCTGTTGGATTGGCGATCGGAAGTGAATAAGCCATGCCAGTCCCGCATGAGCGATGTCCTGCCTGGAGCGCCAGAATTGGCCATCCAGAGTGCTCCCGTCAGCACCCCTGTACCGCCAAACAGAAATAGCCAGACAAGATGTCTGCGATTGGGCGCTGCCCAATGGGCGCGTAAAGCACACAAATCCTGCTTCACCATTCTGCTAATACCACTTCTCCATGATTGGTAACCTCTACAAAGGCGACGCATAAACTTTTCCCTGAACAATCACGACAGAATTTGGTTACTGATCAAATCTGGTTTCCACCGGGACTCGATCCAGACGGTGTAAGGCATAAAGAATCACTCCCGAACTGGCAACGGCACGAACAATCGCCGCAAGAATCAGTGCGATCGCCACTCCCTGCAAACCCATTGATGGCACCAGCAGGAAACAGCTCACGGCTGATGTCAGTGTCACCAGCCCAAATACGAAGACCTGTACACGAAGCTGGCGAGCGGCGGTCATGCCTTCGCCCGTCAGGGAGAAGGTGTACTCAATGGCTGCTGCTGTCATCAATCCAATAAACAAACCGTGGTACTGGGCATACTCACTGCCGTAAAGCAGGGTCAGAATGAACTGACCCGCAAAAAGGGTGATCATCAGCGCCAGACCTCCCAACAGCGCCCCAACCGCCAGCAGCTTCAGCAACAGGTTACGAAAAGCTATTTTGCGATCAGGCGTGTAATATCGGGCAAGGCGTGGGCTGGCGGACTGACCCAGTGCCCCAATCACCATATCGCCTGCGACCGCCAGGTAGGCGATCGCCGCAAAAATACCCAGAGCCGCTTCCCCCAGATAGCCCTCAATCAGATACCGGGGAATGTTGGTATTGAGGGAGATCAGTAGCATCACCAGGCCCAGCGGCAGCGTCAGTTTTACCAGCTTTTTCAGAACCGGAAATCGCCACCGGGGGAGGAGTTCCTGCGCGGGGCACTGGAGCAGTCTGGCGCTACTGCGAAGGTCATAAGTCATGAGTACAATCATCCAGGCAATGGCCAGCCCCAGAACTCCGCCCACCGCACTACCGGAATAGGAGATCCCGGCGATCACCAGCGCCAGCGCCAGCGTTCCCCGCAGAATCAGCGATCCGGCAATCCGATCCATTTGCTCGTGCTGCTGAATCAAGCCATACATCACGTCGCTGAAAGACTCGGAGGCTTTAGCGAGACTCACCAGTAAAATCACCCAGGCCGTCTCTGTGGGAAAGCGGGCGATCGCCACAATCCCCGCAATCACCAGGAGCGCTATCCCGGTTGAGAGCAGGCGCAGCCCCAGGTAATCGCCAAACTGATACTGCTGTCGCACATCCGTCGCCTGGATATCGCGCAACTGCAAATTGGCGAACAAAATCACGGGTGCGGCGATCGCCAGACCCAGCGTAAACTGTCCCAGCATCTGGGCGTTTCCCAGTCGGGTAAAGGCGATCAAAATGCCCCATTGACAGGCTGCATAGATGCCATTGCCTGCAAAGGTCCAGGAAAAATTTAGATGTAGGGGGAGTGACTTGTTAAGCATGACCTCTTTGGGGGCTTATCCTGGGGGCTGA
>JBIKWV010000473.1:0-4606 GCA_044356135.1 Elainellaceae cyanobacterium | reverse complement strand
GCCGCGCTCCGCGCGGCTCTCTCACAAAAATCTACACTTCACTAGAGCGAGAAACGCAATAGTAGTCTGCGGCTTAAGTTCGCATGCCATCCGTAGTGCAGGCTTCTAGCCTGCGCGGGCAAGATGCCCACCCTACGGGATGGTATATGGACTTCAGCCCTAGCGTACTAGATTTTTGTTGAGTACTGCGCGTTGCGCAGTACTCAACAAAAATCTGTACCTCACGCGCTTGAAAAGCGCAACATTTCTGGTCAGGGTTTGCATCATGGGTTTTCGAATTCCACTATGGGCGAGGTTTGCTCTGCTCTTTGGGCTGGGGCTACTCCTGGTTCCGGGGGTTAGCTCCTGGCTGCGCGGCGCAGCCGTTGCACCCCTCCTGTCACCTCTGCCGCAGGATCCACAGATTCAGGTGTACTTCAACCAATCTCAGTCGGCCTCCTACCGGGAACCCTACCGCGACCAATCTCGCCTGGGGGACAATCTGGAACAGGTGATGGTGGATGCCATTCAGTCGGCCAAAGTTTCGGTGGATCTGGCTGTCCAGGAGGTGCGCTTGCCCAGGGTGGCCGACGCACTGAAGGCGAAACATCAGGCCGGAGTACGGGTGCGAGTTGTCATTGAGAATACCTACAACCGGACGCTGAGCGACGCTGAGCAGCAGGTCGATCAGATGGAGGAACGCGATCGCACCCGCTATGAGGAATACCGCCAGCTTGTAGACGAAAACCAGGATGGCCAGATCTCCGCCGATGAGGTGAACCGGGGAGATGCGATCGCCCTCCTGAAAACCGCTGAAGTCCCCCTGATCGACGATCGCGCTGACGGCTCCAGGGGCAGCGACCTGATGCACCACAAGTTCGTTGTGATCGACGGCAAAACGGTGGTGACAGGCTCTGTTAATCTTTCTCCCTCAGAAGTCCACGGCGATTTCCTCTCTCCCGCCAGCCGGGGCAATGCCAATCACCTGCTGAAAATCCAGAGTCGTGCCCTGGCTAAACTGTTTACTGAGGAGTTCGATCTCCTCTGGGGCGATGGCCCCAACGGCAGGCCAGACAGCCGATTTGGTCTCAAAAAGCCCTACCGCTTGCCCCAGCGCGTACAGATTAGCCCTACGTCGGCGATCACCATCCAGTTCTCTCCCCTTTCCGCCGCCCAGCCCTGGGAATACAGCACCAACGGACTGATCAGTCGTACCCTCGACACCGCCACCCGCAGCATCGACCTGGCCCTATTTGTTTTCACCGACCAGTCTCTCAGCAACACATTAGAAACCCGCCACCAGAAAGGCGTTCGATTGCGTGGCCTGATCGACCCCAATTTCGCCTACCGCAGCTACAGCGAAGCGCTCGATATGATGGGCATCCGCCTACCCGACAATCGCTGTCGCTACGAGAAAGGCAACCGGGTCTGGCAACGGGCGATCGCCACCATCGGCATTCCCACCCTGCCCGAAGGCGATCTACTGCACCACAAATTTGCTCTGCTGGACGATCGCACGGTGATCACTGGTTCCCACAACTGGAGTGCCGCCGCAAATCACAAGAACGATGAGACACTGCTGATTATCAAGAATGCAACTGTTGCTGCTCACTTCAAACGCGAGTTTGACCGACTCTATCAGGATGCAGTACTGGGAATCCCTGATTGGTTGCAAAAGAAGGTCCAGCGAGACACTGCCAGGTGCGGTTTCAAGTAATTACCGATAAGGGGTTTGCCATAAAACAAAATCCCAGTAAAACCCCAGCTTTCACTGGGCGCGGCTTCGCCGCGCCCAGTGAAAGCTGGGGTTTTATGAAACAGCAGATCCCTAACCGCAACGTGCAACTTTGGCCGAGAACCCAGGAATTTTTGTGGGGCGGGCATCTTGCCTGCCCAGTTCCAGGCGGGCAAGATGCCCGCCCCACAGGCAACTGTTCTCTACTCCTTCAACCAGCCGAACAGCCCCTCGACTGTGAGAAAAGTTCCAGGCGGGCAAGATGCCCGCCCCACAGGCAACTGTTCTCTACTCCTTCAACCAGCCGAACAGCCCCTCAACTGTGAGAAAAGTTCCAGGCGGGCAAGATGCCCGCCCCACAGGCAACTGTTCTCTACTCCTTCAACCAGCCAAGCAGCCCCTCGACTGTGAGAAAAGTTCCAGGCGGGTTCGTCGTAAACATTCGTGGGTTGATCGGGTAGATATACAAACACCGATTGTTCCGCTGGATCAATTAACCATCCCATCTGTGTTCCATGTTTAAGACAGTGGAGAATTTTTTTGGTGACTTTGGTTTGACTCTGGTCGGGCGACAGAATTTTGATTGTCCAGTCTGGGGCGATCGCAAAAACGTTTTCCACGCTCCCATCTCCCTTACGGGGAATTCTGTTCCACAGAAATACCGCAATGTCGGGTACCGTAGAAGGCCCTCCAAACGTACAGCGCAGTTCAGTGAAAGCGCGGGCTACTTGCCTGGATTTGACAACTGAATTGATAGCGGGAGCGAGTTCTGTCTGAAGTGCGCTATGCTCACCCTGTGGCATTGGTTTTTGAATGATTTGCCCATCGATGTACTCGCTCGCGGGCTTTGTTTCCGGCAGTAGCAGAAACTCCTCAAGTGTAAGCGGTCTTGAAGGAGTCTGTACCATACTCAACTTCTCCTGGCGGGGACTAAGATACCTGCGTCTGCTGGCGCGATCGCACCTCCAGATACAGCAGCAGCGCATTCACATCCGCCGGATTCACCCCCCCAATCCGCGCCGCCTGCCCCACGGTCAGGGGACGCACTTTGGAGAGTTTCTCGCGGGATTCCTTTGACAAAGTAGAAATCGCATTGTAGTCCAGGTCACTGGGTAGTGGACGGTTTGCCTGTCGGGCAATCTGGTCAATCTGCTTCTGCTGCCGCTGGAGATAGCCGGAGTATTTTAGTTCGATTTCTACCCCTTCCCGTTCAGCCTGTGTCAGGTCAGGATTGCCCAGCCCGTAGCGATCGAGGTTCACATGGTGAAATCCGGGACGGCGCAGTAAATCCGCCAGCGTGATCGACCCGCGAATCGCCTGCTGGGTGTTCTCAAAAATCTGTTTGCCAATCGGGTCATGCTCCTTCACCCGAACTTCGTGCAAACGCTCTTTCTCAGCGGCAATGTTGGCCATCTTCTGGGTGAACAGACCCCAGCGGCGATCGCCAATCAGTCCAATTTCCCGTCCCAGTGGAGTGAGCCGCTGGTCGGCGTTGTCCGATCGCAGCACCAGCCGATATTCGGAACGAGAGGTCAGCATCCGATAGGGTTCCCGCAGATCTTTCGTACACAGGTCGTCCAGCAGCGTCCCAATGTAGCTCTGCTCACGGGGAAGAATCACCATCTCCTGGCCCTTCACCAGTCGAGCGGCGTTGATTCCAGCCACCAAACCCTGAGCGGCTGCTTCTTCGTAGCCCGTGGTGCCATTGATCTGTCCTGCACAGAACAGCCCCTCGATCTTCTTGGTCATCATCGTCGGGAAGCACTGGGTAGCGGGCAGGTAGTCGTACTCCACCGCGTAGGCCGGACGCAGCATGAAGCAGTTCTCCATACCGGGGAGCGATCGCAGCATCTGGATTTGCAGCGCCTCCGGCAGTCCAGTAGAAAACCCCTGGATATACAGTTCGGGAATATCCCGCCCTTCCGGCTCAATGAAAATCTGGTGCGATTCCTTGTCCGCGAACCGCACAATCTTGTCCTCAATGCTGGGACAGTAGCGCGGCCCCTTGGCATCCACCCAACCGCCGTAGACCGGGGATAAGTGCAAATTCTCCTGAATCAGCCGATGTGTTTCCGCCGTGGTGCGCGTCAGGTAGCAGTTCATCTGCTCCCGCTCCACCCACGCCTCCGGATCAAAGCTAAACCAGCGCACCTCGTCATCCGGCGGCTGTGGCTCCATTTGACTGTAATCGACCGATCGCCGATCCACCCGCGCTGGAGTCCCGGTCTTCAATCGTCCTGTTTCAAACCCCAGTCGGTTCAGCGTCTCCGTCAGCCCCACGGCGGCGAACTCTCCGGCTCGACCCGCTGCCATTGATTTATTGCCAACCCAGATCGTCCCCCCCAAAAAGGTGCCTGTCGTCAGCACCACTGCCCGACAGCCAAAGGCAACACCAAAGTAGGTCTCAACCCCAATCACTTCCTCATTCTTGCCCAGCACCAGATCGGTCACCATGCCTTCCCGAATGGTCAGGTTCTCCTGGTTCTCGACAATGCCCTTCATCACGGCGGCATATTCCCGCTTGTCAGTCTGCGCCCGCAACGCCCATACCGCAGGCCCCCGCGAGATATTCAACAGCCGCTTTTGCAAATAGGTACGATCAGCCATCTTACCAATCTCGCCGCCCAGGGCATCCACCTCATGGGTCAACTGGGACTTGGCAGGGCCACCCACCGCCGGATTGCAGGGTTGCCACGCAATCTTGTCCAGATTCAGGGTCAACAATAATGTGCGACAGCCCAACCGAGCCGCCGCCAGTGCCGCCTCACAGCCAGAGTGTCCGGCACCAACGACGACGACATCATAGTAGTCCTGAAACTCAGTGGAGGGAGTCATTTGCCCAGAGAAAACGGTGCTTTTTCATTGTGCCATCTGCGAGAAGAATGGTGCCCT
>JBIKWV010000472.1:0-4609 GCA_044356135.1 Elainellaceae cyanobacterium | reverse complement strand
CAACCCGTAAGGGTTGAGCATTCGGTCACATGATTCTATAACTTCGCCATAACTGATTGGCCCGAATGCTAAATCCCTACCCATCCACTCATCCACCCATCCACCCATCCACCCATCCACTCTCCCTCTGTATCAGGAACCTCACTATGATCTTCATCGACCCACATATCCACATGACCGCTCGCACCACCTATGACTACATGGTGCTGAAACAGTACGGCGTGGTGGCGATTGTTGAGCCGTCTTTCTGGATGGGACAGCCGCGCACCAGTGCAGGTACGTTTAAGGACTACTTCAGCAGTCTGGTGGGATGGGAGCGCTTTCGGGCTGCACAATTTGGGATTCGTCACTACTGCACGATTTCGCTCAATCCGAAGGAGGCGAATAATGAGGAACTGGCGGAGCAGGTGATGGAACTGCTGCCGTTGTACCTGTGTAAGGAAGGCGTGGTGGCGATCGGGGAGATTGGCTACGACGAGATGACACCTGTGGAGGACAGGTATTTCCGGTTGCAGTTGGAGATGGCGAAGGATCTGGACAAGCTAGCGCTAATCCACACGCCGCACCGCAACAAGAAGGAAGGCACCTCCCGCAGTCTGGACGTGTGTCTGGAGCATGGGATTGCCCCCGGTCGTGTAATCGTGGATCACGTCAACGAAGAGACGGTGAAGGAAGTCCTCGATCGCGGTTTCTGGGCGGCTTTCTCTATTTACCCGCAGACCAAGATGGGCAACAAGCGGATGGTTGAACTGGTGAAGCAGTACGGCAGCGATCGCATCATTATCGACAGCGCTGCCGACTGGGGCATTAGCGACCCCCTGGCGGTACCCAAGACGGCTCAACTGATGCTGGAAATGGGAATTCCCGAAGCGCAGGTGCGAGCAGTGTGTTACGAGAACGCGCTGACTGCCTATGGGCAGAGCGGCGAAATGAACGCTGAAGATTGGCTCAATCCGCCCGCTGTCGATCAGCGGCAGTTGTTCAACGGAAACTCTGTGCTGCGGGGTCAGGAACCTGTGGTTGCAGGTGATATCCCTGCAACAAAACTGGAAAACGATCGCCTTGCTGCCCTGGTGATTGAATAACCTGTGTTGTTTGAACAGTCGTTAAAACTGCAATTGGGGGACTTTGTTATGCTGGCGACCACCGTCAAATCTCAATCTGTCTGGGCCTACCTGCAAATGATGCGTCCCGCCAATATTCTGACGGCCTGGGCCGATATTCTGGTGGGCTTTGCGGCATCGGGGGCAGTGGTGGCCTTGAGCGCTCAGCCGGAATTCACCCCCTCCTCACTGCTGCCGCTGGTGTGGCTCCTCCTGTCCACGACCGGACTCTACGGTGGCGGTGTGGTGTTCAACGACATCTTTGATGCGGAACTGGATGCCCAGGAGCGCCCGGAACGGCCTCTGCCCAGTGGACGCGCTTCGATGGCGGGAGCGATCGCCCTGGGTGTAAGCCTGCTGCTGCTGGGGGTGGTAGCCGCGGCTCAGGTGTCGCTGCTGAGTGCGGCGCTGGCGGCGGGAATTGCGATCGCCGCTCTGCTGTATGACGCCGCCAGTAAGCACAGTGCCTTTCTGGGTCCTGTGAATATGGGTCTGTGTCGCGGTATGAACTGGCTGCTGGGGGTGAGTGTAGTGCCGCTGATGGTGCAGACTCACTGGTTCCTGGCGCTGATTCCGCTGGTTTACATCGCCGCGATTACTGCCATCAGTCAGGGTGAAGTCCACGGCGGTAGCCAGACTACAGGAGTGATTGCGCTGCTGCTGCTGAATTCCGTGATTGGTGGTGCTCTGGGGCTGGGGCTGCTGGAGAATTACTACCTGCTGGGAGCAATTCCCTTTGTCGTCGGATTTGGTGCGCTGGTGGTGCCCTCCTTCGTCCAGGCTACTCTGGAACCGCAACCAGATCCCATTCGCAAAGCGGTACGAACGGGCATTCTCTGTCTGATTGTGCTGGATGCGGCGATCGCCTCCGGTTTTGCCAATCCCCTCTACGGCTTGCTGGTGCTGGCGTTACTACCGGTTTCCAAGCAGCTCGCAAAGCTGTTCGCTGTCACATAAATCAATTCTTTCAAATCACCTGTTTTTCAATTTCTTTCTGAATTCACTCCATTCTCCCCGATGTTGTTATGAACTCACTGACTCAACTGCCTGTTGCCGTTCCAGCCACACTGCCACCCATCCATCAGGAAGTGGTTGTTCGCTTTCAGTACGATGTCCACTTCACCAGTGGTCTGTTTCAAGTCAGTAATCCGCTACTGGCTGAGGCGATCGCCAATGATTTAGAACCGAAACCCAAACGAGTTCTAGTTGTGGTAGATGCAGGCGTTGTCGGGGCACATGGAAATTTGCTGCCCCAGATTCGGGACTATGCCGTGCGCTATGGCGATCGCCTGACGCTGGTGGCTGACCCGCTGGTGGTTCCCGGTGGTGAGGCGGTGAAGAATGCGGTGGAGTGGGTCGAGAAAATTCACCTGCTGATTGACCAGGTGGGTCTGTGTCGTCATTCCTATGTGATGGCGATCGGTGGGGGAGCCATGCTGGATATGGTGGGCTATGCGGCGGCGACGGCACACCGGGGAATTCGCCTGATTCGAGTGCCCACTACGGTGCTGGCACAGGACGATTCAGGGGTGGGTGTCAAGAACGGCATCAACGCTTTTGGTAAAAAGAACTTCCTGGGCACCTTTGCGCCGCCGACGCTGGTGCTGAACGATGTGGATTTTCTACTGTCGCTGGATGACCGGGATTGGCGATCGGGCATTGCTGAAGCGGTGAAAGTGTCTCTGATTAAAGACAAACTCTTTTTTGAGTGGATTGAATCCCACGCCGAGAAGCTGGCGAAGCGAGATATCAATGCTTTGCAGCAGGTGATTTACCAGAGCGCACGGCACCACCTGAACCACATTGCCAACTATGGTGATCCGTTTGAGATGGGGTCTTCTCGTCCGCTGGACTTTGGTCACTGGTCTGCTCATCGTCTGGAGCATCTGACGCAATATGGACTGCGGCACGGTGAAGCGGTGGCGATCGGCATGGCGCTTGACAGCACCTATTCCCACCTCTGCGGTCTGCTCTCTCGGTCTGAATGGCAGCGGATTCTCAACACGCTCAAAGTTCTGGGTTTCACTCTCTACGTGCCTCAGCTAGGGGCGCATCTGGATGACCCCCTGCATCCGCAATCCGTGTTCCGGGGGCTGAACGAGTTCCGGGAGCACCTGGGCGGACAGCTCACGCTGATGTTGCTGAACTCCATTGGTCGCGGTGTTGAAGTTCATGCCGTCGATTTTGGGCTATATCGAAAGGCGATCGATTTGTTGCGGGAGATTTAACCCTACCCCAGCCCTCCCCTTGCCAGGGGAGGGAACCGAAACCAGACTTACTACGAATGAAACCATGAGAGCAGGCCATCACTACCACCTTACCTACTGCACAAATATCCATCCGGGGGAAAGCTGGCCCGAAGTTGCCACCAACCTCACCGCTTTTCTGCCCGAATTGAAGCGTCGGCTGTCCCCAAATGCCCCTTTTGGCATTGGATTACGATTGGCAGATATCGCCAGCCGTGAGCTGCTGGACAGGGAGCAGATGAATTGGTTCCGTGCCTGGTTGAGCGAACATGACCTTTATGTGTTTACGCTCAATGGGTTTCCCTACGGTGGATTTCACCGACAGGTGGTGAAGGATCAGGTGTATGCGCCCGACTGGTCGAAGGGCGATTGCCCCTCCGGAGAACTGCAAAGCGAACGCCTGGAATATACGCTCAGACTGATCGACATCCTGGCGATGTTGCTGCCCGATGGTGTGGATGGCGGAATTTCTACGGTGCCGCTGTCCTACAAGCCCTGGTGGGCCAACAGAAGCGCTGAGCAGAAGGCCGTGTTTCAAACCAGTGCGCTCAACCTGGCGAAGGCAACCGCCGCAATGGCGCAGATTTACCAGCGCACGGGGAAACTGCTACACCTGGATCTGGAACCCGAACCCGATGGCATGATTGAAAATGCCGCTGAAGTAGTGTCCTTCTTCCAGAAGTGGTTATTGCCTTTTGGTGGCGCGTGGTTGGCTGACCACATGAGAATTTCTCTGGAACAGGCAGAACAGTATCTGCTGCAACACATTCGGGTCTGCTACGACACCTGCCACTTTGCGGTCGAGTATGAGCAACCCCAGGATGCCCTGATCCAGTTTGCCAAAGCCGGAATTCAGGTTGGCAAAATTCAGCTCAGCGCCGCTCTGAAACTCAATGTCCCTCCCGAGGTGGCGGATCGCAAATTCCTGATGCAGAAACTCCAGCCCTTTGCTGAGTCCACCTATCTGCATCAGATCATCGAACGTCACCCCGACGGGACGCTGAAGCACTTCCAGGATCTGATGACCGCTCTCCCAGAACTGGAGACGACCGCTGCGGAGGAGTGGCGCACCCATTTCCATGTCCCAATTTTCATTCAGGATTATCAGGTATTCCAATCCACCCAGGCCGATATTCCTGCGCTTCTGGAGATTCTACCTACCTATTCCACCTGTACTCACCTGGAAATTGAAACCTACACCTGGGACGTGCTTCCTGCTGAGATGAAGTTAGATTTACTGACTTCGATTCAGCGCGAGTA
>JBIKWV010000471.1:0-4612 GCA_044356135.1 Elainellaceae cyanobacterium | reverse complement strand
TGAAACGGGCAGAACAGGGGAGCGATCGATTCCAGCGAGAAGTGGAGGATCAGCAGCTTCCCCAACCTGCGTCTCCTGGTCTGGTTGCTGTCCCTGAACCTGGGGAGTGGCTGCTGCTGCTGGCGGTGGCGATCGGTCTGGTGGTGATCTATCGCACTCGACGACAGGAACAACTGAATTAAGGGGCTTGCCCCTAAGTGGGCGTGGAAAAAGTTGAAACCCCAAAAGCTGAATCGCCCTTCGACTTCGCTCAGGGCGAAACAGCTTTTGGGGTTTCAAGCTGAATCGCGCCTATCTACTTATCAAAAAGTATTCGGTTTTATTAAAAGCCTAAGCTTCCTTCGTTCCTAATTTCTTAGAAACCCAGCTGATCAACCCGCTAATTAATGCCCCCGCCATTACGATCCCGATCGCTGGCATAAACACTGGCTCCCACAGGCTGTACCACAGGTCGAAACCCAGATTGATGTTAAGGGATTTACCAACGAGGGCGATCGCAAACCAGGCAAAGCTGAACAACACAAAAAAAATGTCCAGCATCAGTACAAAGTTGAGGCCGTTCAGCAGTTTATCTTGGATCGTGGGTTCTGAAGTGGGTTGCATCGCGTTTCCTCCGGAGTTGCATAAAGCGTTAATCACCCTCACACCATTCACCCTTGGTTGCGAGATATGACCAGGCCATGCCTTTTACAAATCTATCAGAGTCCGAAATCGCCAGATCAGGAGATTTCCAGCAATGAAATTACCTGCGTTGTGTGCGCGGTTCCCCCCGCTACACAGGGGGAACCGCACACACAACAGGTAACTTCTTTTGCAGAAATTTCCTCAGCCCGCAGACTCACTCTGGGCATTGGCCATCTGACAGTGGGTGCAAAGCCCAAAGAACTCCAGCATGTGATAGTAAATCTTAAACTTGTAGCTCTGGTGGAGCTGTTCTTCCAGAGCGTGAACCGGGCATTCGGTGATGGGAATAGAGCTACCGCACTGCAAGCAGGTGAGGTGGTGGCGGTCTTCTTGTGTAGAGCTGTAGAGCGACTCACCCGTGGCCAGGGTGCGCACCTGCACAACACCCTCAAGCTTTAGCGCTTCTAATGCTCGATAAACCGTGGCCAACCCGGTGCTATGACCCTCCTTTCGCAACTCCATGTAAATATCCTGAGCCGAGACTGCCCGGTTCATGGTCTTTAGCAGTTGCAGGATACGCTCCTGATTGCGCGTGCGGTTCGCTTTCATACCCGCGATTATAGCCCTAATCGTTGGCCTGTCGTGAGCCGGGAAGCGCTACTCCCGCTCCACCAGAATCACGTTCTCCGTCACTTTCTCAAAGGTGTCGTCGTGGCTGATGACAAATATCTGCTGAAAGCTGCGGATGCTGGCGATCGCCTCCGCCAGACTCTCCCGTCGGGGTTTGTCCATATTGGTTGTCGGCTCATCAAAGAAAGCCACATCAATATCCGCCAGCACACGAAGTAAGGCTAACCGCACAGCCAGCGCTGCACACATCTGCTCTCCCCCCGACAGGTTAATGAAGCGGCGGCTGTGTGCCCCCTCCTGAACGGTGATTTCGTAGTCCCGCGTCCACTCCAGCGCCACATTGGGACGATTGATCAGCTCTCGGAACAGGCGATCGGCCTCCCTTGAGATGCTCTGGACATAGCGCTCTGTGATTCGGGGGCCAGCCTCTTTGTAGGCTTTGCGGGCGAAGGCAATGAAACGGCGCACTTTTTCCCGTTGCTTCAGATCGAGACAGGCGCGATCGCGCTTTTCAGCCAGCGCTTGCAGGGAGGACAGACGCCCCTCCAGTTCTGCCAGCAGCTTACGCTTTTGCGGTAAGCCTCCGGCGTTCTGGTCTGCCTGACTGCGAATTTCAGCGTAGGTGGCTTCCACCTGGTGCCAGCGCTGGGGATTATAGCTTTGGGAAAGCTGCTCGAACTGGTCTTTCAGACCTCGTTGCTGGATAATCAGTTGTTCGAGATGGGCGATCGCCCCCTGCCAGCTCGCCTCCAGTTGCGGCAGTTGTTCTGCGGCCTTCTGGTTCTGCACAAACGTCAGGTAACCCTCCTGGTGGATTTGCCGAAACTGTTGCTGCTGTTCGATCTGGGTTTCCAGGTCGTCGTATTGCTGAAGCTGGCTTTCGAGCAGAGCAATTTCCTGTTGAGCATCGATCTGCGTTTGCTGGATTTGCCGATGAGCGGCTTCCAACTGGGGCATCTGTTTCAAATCGCGCTCCAGCATCTGGCTGCGGCTACGAGGATCACCCAATTCGGTTAAAGCAGTGGTCAGAAGCGATCGCTGTTCTTGCAGCGCTGGTTCGATAACAAGCTGCTGCTGGAGCTGAGCCAATCGCTCCTGAAGCTGTTCTGCTTCGGCCTGGAGGTCATCAAGTTGTTCCCCTTTTGCCTCCAGCGTCAGAAACTCGGCTCGCTGCTGGTAGGTCAGGTCAATCTGAGTCTTCACCTGCTTCAACGACTTCTGCAATCGGGGAGCCGAGGTCTGCTCCGACAGATCCGCCAGAATTTGACGCAGCGCCCCCAGCAGGTTGTCGTTCAGATCCACTCCGGACTGGATAGCACTCAATACCGATTCGATGGAGGCGATCGCCAGCAATGGTACGGCTTCCTGCATTTTCTGGAGGGTGTCCAGGGCAATCTGTGCCTGCGCCTGATAGCAATCGCGCTGCTCCTGTCCAGAACTCAAGAGCTGCCGCAGGTCGGCCTCAAACTGCTGTGCTGCTTCAATGCGGCTTAACTGCTCCTGGAGGCGATCGCGCTGCTGTTCCAGTTCGGGGATTTTGTTGATGATGAGTTCCAGCGATCGCAGGCGGTCAATTTCCTGCAGCAGCCGTTCCCGATTCCCCTTCAGGCGAGTTTGCTGCTGAGTCAGCGACTGTACCTCCAGCTTCAATGCCTGAAGCTGCTGTAACTGCTGAACGATGGCCTCCTGCTGTTGCTCCAGCGCGAACTGCTGCTGCATTTGGGGCCGCAGTTGCTCCAGCAGATCGGCGGACTGCTTCAAGCCCTCAAGCTGCACCACCAGTCGGGTCAGTTCAGTCTGGCGATCGCCCAGTGCTTTTTGTTTTACCTCCCGCTGTTTTTGCAGCGCCTGTCGCTGTTTTGCCCGCTGCTCCAACCCCTTCAATGCTGCTTCTGCCTGGAGGTACTGTTGATGGCTGGCACGGGACTGTTCACACTGAAAAACGGCCTGCTTTGCCCGCTCCAGGGACTGCTCGATCAGAGCGATCGCCTGCTGTTTTCCCTCAATCTGACTGGTCAGTGTATGCAGTTGGGTCTCCAGTTGCTGCACCTGTTTGGTCTGGGCAGCAAGCTGGTCTTTCTCGACCTGGAGGGTGGCCAGTTCTGCTTGCAGCGCCTGGAGAGTGGCCTCATCCTGGGCAATTTCCTTAGTGAGAAACAGGTGCCGCTGGTGCAGGGGTTCACGCTCCTCCAGGCTTTCGTCGTACTGGGCGATCGCCCGCTGCAAGCTCTCCTCTTCAGCCTTAGCGTACTTTTCCAGCGACAGCAATTCCTGATTGGCCTGCTTATATTCCTCCACCTTGAGAATGCTGTCAAAGACTTTCTTACGGTCTTCAGGTGATTTGAGGAAATCTGCGGTAAACGTCCCCTGGGGGACACCGATCGTGTTGGCAAATAGCTTTGCCAGGTCGGTACCCGGTGCCACCCCAAAATGTTGCCGTAACCAGGGCAGGACTTCTTCCTCAATGTGTTTGTACCCCAACTGCTCAGACAACTGCGGGTCGTAGAGTGTGTACCCTTTGCTGGTGCAGCGCTGCACTTCGTAGGTACGCCCATCCCGGTTAGAAATAAAGGCAATGGTAGCCTGGGCGCTACCATTGCCGTTGCGGATCAGGTCTTCTAAGCGGTAGGAGCCTTTATAGTTGAACAAGGTCCAGGCAATCGCCTCCAGAATACTGGTCTTGCCCGCTCCATTCTCCCCACAAATGGCGTTGGTTCCCGGTTGGAACACAAAGTGGCGATCGCTGTGGGTTTTGAAGTTTTTCAGGGTGACGGACAGAATTTGCATGGAAGGGCAATCCAGCCAGCAGAGATTTTGTTGATTCTAGCGCTAGCGTACACCGCAAATCAGACGGGGTGTCAACCGCTAGAATCAAATACCAATGTACTAGGAATACGCTGGAAAGTAAAACACACCATTTGAGTAGCACGTGAAAACCAAAGTTTTTGTTGAGAACTGTGCGAAGCGCAGTTCTCAACAAAAACTTTGGTCGTCCATCAGCGCACCGTATTGTATCTTGTAGCTTCAGTAAGTACTGGAGTTTTGACTATTTTTCCTGTAATACCGCGAAACGCCCTCTGAGAGGGCGTTTCGCGGTATATCTAAATTCTAGCGCTGCTTTTTTCTGAAACGCTGACGGAGTCAGCGTTTCAGAAAAAAGCAGCGCGATTGAATCAAAAATCCAGTTTTTATCGATTGAGCGGAATACGGCGTTGGGCAGCGTCTCCCAATCCTGAATACTGAACCGATTGAGGCGGAGGAGTGGCTCCTGGGGATTCTGCGGGATTTTTTCTGAGCCAGCAAATCAAATCCTCAGCCGTCACGTCAATTTCACTACCGAGGGTTTTGATATAGAGAA
>JBIKWV010000470.1:0-4614 GCA_044356135.1 Elainellaceae cyanobacterium | reverse complement strand
CGGCAGAAACACCAGTTGTCCGGTGGCAGTACTGGCAGTCAACACGCCCACCACCAACCCTCGTCGCTCAACGAACCAGCGATTCGCCACCACCGCGCCCAGCACCAGCGCCACCACACCTGTGCCGCTTCCGACGACCACCCCCCAGAGCAGCACCAGTTGCCACGGTTGAGTCATGACGGTGGTCAGGCTAACTCCAATTCCCAGCAGCGTCAAAGCAACGACCATCGTGCGGCGAATTCCAAATTGATCAAACACGGTCGCTGCAAACGGTCCAATCAAACCATACAGAACGAGATTGATCGAAATCGCCAGCGAAATGGTGGCTCTCGACCAGCCAAATTCTTCCTCCAGCGGCACCATCAACACTCCTGGCGTCGCTCGAATTCCAGCAGCTACCAGCAGGGAGAGAAACGTGAGGGCAGCAACAACCCAAGCATAGTGAAACGAACGACGAGCCAGAAAAGATGCGAGCGGCATGAAGCGAGAGCTGAAAAGGCTCTTCAACAGTATCGGTTTCGCCAGCAACCAGCAATACTTGCGTTTTTCTGTTTCTTATTATCCACACACCGACCCCACCCCAGCCCTCCCCTTGCCAAGGGGAGGGAGTCTAGCCTCCCCCCCTTAGAAAAGGGGACTGAGAGGGCTAAGGCTGCTGAAGCTCCAGCTCCTTTTGAACTCAATTTTTGTGTGCTGCAAGACTTGTTTTGCCACAAGTCCTGTGGCATACTGCCCATAACATACGGTAACTCTACAGATAAACCGTATATTTGTGCAGAATCCATTTGGTTCTCCACTCTCTGTTCATGCAAATTCTTTGCTTCGGCTTGAAAGTTTGCGATCGCTCCCCCATTGAGGAAAACTTCTATGAGCACCCTTTCCCTCTACTACGCTAAAGGCTCCACCTTCTCACAGCGGGCGCGAGTTGTGCTGCTGGAAAAAGGCATTGACTTTACCCCGATCGAAGTGGATCTGCAAAACAAACCTGCCGATTTTTTGCAGGTGTCTCGCTACGGCAAAGTTCCCGCCATTCAGCACGGAGACGTGAAACTTTACGAGTCTGCCATCATTAACGAATACCTGGATGAAGTGTTTCCAGAGCCACCGCTGCTGCCCAAAGACCCCGCAGAAAGGGCGATCGCCCGCATCTGGATTGACTACGCCAACACTCGCCTTGCCCCGGCTTTCGGTAAACTGCTGCGCGGCAAAACTGTTGAGGAGCAGGAACAGGGCAGACGGGAGTTTCAAGAAGCGCTGCTATATATCGAACAGGAAGGTCTGGGGAAACACTCAGGTCAGGGATCCTATTTCCTGGGTGAGACTTTCAGCCTGGTCGATATCAGTTTCTACCCCTGGTTTGAGCGCTTACCCGTGCTGGAGCATTTCCGCAAGTTTACGCTGCCGACAGAAACGCCTCGTCTACAGCAGTGGTGGACGATTGTGCGCGATCGCAACTCGATTAAAGCGGTCGAAAATTCCACTGCCTATTACATCGACCGATTCACCCCAATTTTGGGTGAACCAACGGTTGCTGTTGCCCAGAAATAGCATTCATTCACCTCACACCTTATCTGGAGGAAAGCCATGACACAAGCACTCGAACGCACAGAGGCAAAGGATTATGGGGCGATCGCCAGCGCCCTGGCTGAGGAACTGTCTCACTCTGCCGTGGAGCGCGATCTGAGAGCCGGTATCCCCGATGAAGAAATTCAGCGACTGCGGGAAACAGGTCTACTCAGCGTCGTCATTCCCAAGCAGTACGGGGGCGGTGGATTGACCTGGGCAGAGGCGTTCAAGCTGATCCAAACCCTCTCTGAAGCCGATGGGTCGATTGGGCAACTCTATGGCAATCACCTGAATTTAACCACCCTGGCCCAGGTGGCAGGTACACCCGCTCAGGCAGAACGCTACTACCGGGAATCGGCAGAGAAAAATCTGTTCTGGGGCAATGCCATTAACACTCGCGATGAGCGTCTGAAACTCACTCCCGAAGGCGATTACTTCCGCGCCAATGGCATCAAGAGCTTTGGTACAGGCGTGATTGAAGCAGACTACCGCGTGTTCTCTGCCGTTCAGGACGGCGTTGAGCTTCCCATCTTCTTTGCCATTCCTAAAGATCGTGAAGGGTTATCCTACAACGATGATTGGGACAATATCGGACAGCGTCGCACCGCCAGCGGTAGCTTCACCTTCAACAACGTGCTGATTACCCCGGACGATATTCTGGGACCACCGCCCTCCCCAGACGGAGCCTTCGCCACCTTTCTGGGCATCGTGGCTCAATTGACCAAAACCTATATCTACCTGGGCATTGCAAAGGGCGCATTCAAAGCTGCAAAAGCCTACACCACCACTCAAACTCGCCCCTGGATCACCTCCGGCGTAGACAGCGCCACCAAAGATCCCTACATTCTGCACACCTATGGTGAACTGTGGATTGAACTGAAGGCAGCGATCGCCTATGCCGACAAGGTCGCCCAACAGGTTCAGGCAGCATGGGACAAAGGCGATGACCTCACCCACCAGGAACGTGGCGAAGTTGCAGTGGCGGTTTCGGCAGCGAAAGCGCTGGCAACGAAGAATGGTTTAGATATCGTCAACCGCATCTTTGAGGTGACGGGAACTCGCTCCACTGCGACGAAATATGGGTTCGACCGCTACTGGCGAGATCTGAGAACCTTCACGCTGCACGATCCCGTGGATTACAAACTGCGTGATATTGGCAACTGGGTTCTGAATCATGAATTGCCCTCTGTGACGCAATATTCCTGATTGAGAACAAGTGTAATGGTTATGCTGACGCCTGCTTCCGATATCGCTCTTCTCCTGATTGATATCCAGCAGGGATTTGACGATCCAGTCTGGGGCAGGCGTAACAATCCTAACGCAGAGGAAAATGTGGCGCGACTGTTACAGGTTTGGCGTGATGGGAATTACCCAGTTATCCACGTTCAGCACCTGTCAACCTCACCGAATTCTCCTCTGCGTCCCCATCAGTCTGGCTGCGAGTTTAAACCGGAAGCTCAACCGTTGAGCCATGAGCCGATTTTTCAAAAGACGGTCAACAGCGCCTTTATTGGGACATCGCTTGAAGCGTATCTCCGGGAAAATCGGATCGAAACGCTGACAATCGCTGGGTTAACCACCGATCACTGTGTTTCCACATCAACCCGAATGGCAGCCAATCTTGGTTTCAAAGTTCTGCTGATATCTGACGGAACCGCGACTTTTGAGCGAATTAGCTACAACGGAAGACACTACACGGCAGAAGAAATTCACGAATCTGCTTTGGCAAGCTTGCATCATGAGTTTGCGACAGTAGTGAGTACGTCGGAGGTGATCGCAAAATTGAAGCCGCAGGATCGGAAAAATTCTGTAGGATAATTGCAGTAGAAGAACTAGAGCAGAAACTCCGTGAGTTCATCCATTCGTGAAGCTCAACCACAAGATGCAGACGCATTAACTGAACTGCTGAAGTCCCTTAAATCCTCGGGATGGTTTGCTTCCCTGGTGTCTGAATCAGACGAGACCGCCTATGAGCGCATCACCCACTACATTAAGCTATCGAGCGCGGAGGGAAGTTTATCCATTGAAGTAACGTGCAGTGTAAGGCAGGAGAACTTGAGTTGATGACTTCTGAGATTCTTAAAGAACAGGTGCAGTATTACCGCGATCGCGCCTCAGAGTACGATGAGTGGTTTTTCGACAGGGGCGGAAGAGCATCGCCAGCAGTGGTTTTCTGAAGTTGCTGAGGTAGAGGCAGCACTGAGACAGGCAGCACCGTCGGGAGATATTTTAGAACTGGCTTGTGGAACAGGATTGTGGACACAGCACCTTGCTCCAGTTGCCAACCTGCTCGTTGCGATCGACGCTTCGCCAGAAGTCATCGTCATTAATCAACAGCGCGTTAACTCCGCTAACGTGCAATACGTTGTCGCAGACTTATAGCGGTTCTCGCTAGAGTGAAGTACAGATTTTGTGAGAGAGCCGCGCGGAGCGCGGCTCTCTCACAAAATCTGTACCTTATACAAGCGCGAAGCGCTATAGATCAACCCCTTAACAACAGCCATCATGGTACAAGCATTAGAACGGATAGAACATCAGGATTTTCTGGCGATCGCTTCCTACCTGGCCCAAACTCTTGCCCTAACAGCAGCCGAGCGAGATCGGGCAAATCAACCGCCCTGCGAAGCGGTTGAACTGCTGCGGCAGAGTGGTTTGCTAAAGCTGATCGTTCCCAGAGAATACGGGGGGCACGGTGAGACGGATTGGGTCAAGGTCTTTCAGATCGTGCGTGAACTGGCGAAAGCAGATGGTTCAGTAGCGCAACTGTTTGGCAACCACATTATGATTTCTGGAGCGCCAAAGGGGGGAACGCCCGATCAGCAGGCAAGGTACTTCACTGGAACCGTCCAGAATAACTGGTTCTGGGCAAATGCTGCCAACGCGCTTGACACTCGGCTCCAGATTACTGAAGCAGGCAATCATTATCGACTCAACGGGATTAAAAGCTTTTGCACCGGAGTCCGAGTTGCTGATGCCATTATGGTGGGAGCCGTGACACCGGAAGATCCCCGGAGTCGTATCTTTGTGCTGTTGCCAAGCGATCGCCCC
>JBIKWV010000724.1:0-3544 GCA_044356135.1 Elainellaceae cyanobacterium | reverse complement strand
GGATGGCTACATTCTGATGAGTCACCTGGACAACCAGCCGTTTACCTGGAGCTATGACTACACTCGCTCTCAAGAACCCGCCAGCAATACGCTGGATTTCTTGAGTACGGCTCTGCATGAGATTGGACATGTTTTAGGGTTTATCAGCGGTATCGATCGCCCCGGTTGGTTGAACAGTAACGTCTACTCCGATGAGGAGCGGCAGACCTATATCAACAGCCTGGGTGAGCATATTCGGAACGCCATGCCCCTGGATTTCTTCCGTCTCAGCCCAACGGATTTGTGGATGAACATGACTTTTGGGGGCAATCGCATCTTCTCGCTTGATCGGGGGGCTTCATCAATCGCCCAATTTGCCACTGGTAAAGATGTGCAGTTAGGTGGAGATGGTTTTCAGGCCAGCCATTGGACTGGACAGAATGTCACCCTGGGCATCATGAACCCCACGCTGGCTCCAGAACAACGTGTGGATATCTCTCAAGTGGATCTCCGGGCGCTTGACGTGATTGGTTACGATCGGGCAACGAACCAGCCATTGAGCCAATCAGCATTATTCACCCAGGTGCAGCAGGCGATCGCCCAGCGGTTAGGACAGTCCGTTTCCTGGGTCACTGCGAATGCCGCCACCAGCCCTCAGCAATTAACTCAGGATCGCAGTCAACACATTCAGAGCATGGTGCAGGGGAGTGAAATTTACGAATGGGGTACCACAGGTTCTGGCAAAACCTCAGTCAGTGGTCGCCGCTGGATGGAGATCTTCTTTCCACCACCCATTCAGGTTTCCTCACCGACATCCACCACAAAAACCGTTGTGGATGTCAGTAACAACTCTACAACCACTTCTGACTCTCCTGTTATTCCCCAAGAGTCTTTGGGAGCGATCGCCAACTCTTACCCAACAACCAGTAACAGTCCCACGACAGAATCCATTGTTGATCCCTTACATCGTGCTCCGTTGAATCTCTGGAGCCAGCGATTACCTTTGCAGGATGTACTCATCCAGTATCCAGAGAACAATCAAGTTTTCAACCAGGGTAATGTGACTTCGGTGACAGCAACAGAAGAGGCTGCGGAGTGGACAAACAGTTTCAACTTTGCAACTCCTCAATTTCCCTCGATTACCTCACTCCCTAACGCTGTTTCGACTTTCCAGGCCCAGCGCCCGGTCGTTTTCAGTTCAATCAATTCTTCAACGATTTCCCAGTCGCCCACGCTCTTTTCACGACTGGGAGCAAGCAATGATTTGTTGATGCCCGATGTTCTGGGAAGTGGGCTGTTAACGGTACACGCTTAGACTGAGACATTCTGTAGTGAAGTACGGACTTTTGTGAGAGAACCGCGAGCTGCGCGGCTTTCTCACAAAAGTTTCTACCTTATCCAAGCGCAAAAGTCCAGTGCTTTTCTAAGCACTACAGCATTTTTCACACCGATGGGGTATGGGGGAGTGGGGGCATCACCTTCACGCAGAGGTTCCACCGTTCGGACTTCGGCGTGATCTCAGTCGAACGCTGAGCGCTCACCGTCGAAGCCCCTGCACCCCGAAACCTGTGTCTTATTAGCCACGAAAAGGGTGTATCAAGTTTACGTGAAATCCCCGTTTCTAAGTAAATACACGGTTAATTCCAGTGATAGAAAAACATAGGCTGAGTGTATAAGCTGTTCTATCGTCCTCTATTTTCCCGTTCTGCAAAGCTTTTCAGATATTGAGACTCTATGGTAACCTTCAACTTCACGTACAGTCCGGGTGTCACAATTCAGCAGGCGTTAGGATTCGAAATCGCAGGGCGCATCTGGTCGCACTATTTCAATGATCCGGTGACCCTGAACATTCATATAGGCATGGGTGGCATCACTCAGAACAATGTGATTGGTGGCGCACTGCCAGGAATTGTACCTAACCAGTCCTACAGCACAGTTCGTTCTCGCTTTGTGGCCGATGCAGAGACTACTACCGATCAGTCTGCGCTGCTCAGCTTGCCCAATACATCAACGAAGGCAGCACGGTACGAGGTGGTATACAATGGCACCCCGCATATGATGCCGACCCAGATCTCAACATTGAATCTGACTCGGGCAAACGCCAAGGCGCTGGGCATGATTGCAGGCAACAATGCTGCGCTGGACGGACTCATCGTGATGTCCGATCTATCAAACCTGAGTGTGGCAACCAGTTGGAGCTACAATTACAGCCGCAGCAACTCTAACGCCAGCAACACCCTTGATTTTCTCAGCGTGGCGCTGCACGAGTTGGGTCACGTTTTGGGTTTTGTCAGCGGCGTTGATCTGCCTGGATTGCCCAACAATGTGTTCACAGGATCTCAATCGGTCACTGATGCCACACCCATCCAGCAACTGGTGCCCTCCACCTTTCGGCAGGCTGTCACTCGACGGGCATCTTTCGCTACCCCGATGGACCTGTTCCGTACCAATGTGCGAGATGGGGCCATGGACGTGGGTGGTGATGCCGTTCTTTCAAGTAGCTCTGATCCACGGTTTAGCATTAGCAATGGCACGAGTACTGTAGGTGAAACCGCTCGCGGAAAGGAAGGAACGTACCGCGACGGGTTTCAGGCCAGCCATTGGGAAAGAGACACCCAGACCGGTGATGCCATTATGGTGCCCAACCTGGCACGCCAGGAACGATTGGGGGTGACCTCGGAGGATTGGAGAGCACTCGATATTCTGGGGTGGGATCTCCGTTCGACAACGAGTGTTAGCTATACCACCCTTCACGATCAGGCCATCAGTGCCCTGGCAACCCGTCTGGGACAGACAACAACCTGGGTGCGCAACAATCTGACGCTTTCTCCCAGCACGCTTGTGCGGAATCGGGATCTCGATGTTGCAGCGATGGTCGTCAATAGCGTGATTTATCAGTGGGGTACGTCTGGCTCTGGTAGTACTTCCCCTCCTCCTCGCCGCTGGATGGAGGTGTTTAACCAGTTGGCAAACAACCAGACTGTTTACGTGAATTTTAGTCGTTTTCTGGCTACCGACAAGACGTCGCCTACGGTCAAGGAAGATTCAGATGGGATGTCAGCATCGCCTGACCCGATTTTGGGTGTCAGCGAGGAAGCTCCTCTGGTGGGAGATGGCTTAGGCGATCGCCCTTCCTTCGGTGCAGCCCCTGCTCCTGTTGATATTGCCTCCCTTGCTCCCAATCAAGCGGAATACAAGGGGTGGCAGCCGATCTCGACGTTTGGGAGTGGGGCGATCGCCACGGATCAACCATTCAGCCTGGGAACAATCAACGGTTCTGATGTCCAAGGTTTGGATCAACTGAATCCGTTATTGAATGCACTTCTAGGGCTGGATAATAGCCCCCTGGCTCACAGTACGCTGACTGCAACACTCACGGCAAAGGTTGCTTAGGGTCTATCCGAAAACCCAGTTCTAGCAGGCGCGACGCTGTAGCGTCGCGCCTGCTAAGTAACTGGAGTTTTGACTATTTTTTCTGTAATGCCGCGAAACGCTCTCTCCGAGAGCGTTTCGCGGCAAATTTATTTTTAGCGCCATTTTTTTCTGAAACGCTGACTCCGTCAGC
>JBIKWV010000469.1:0-4619 GCA_044356135.1 Elainellaceae cyanobacterium | reverse complement strand
TTTCCCGGGCGGCGCGGCCACCCCGCGCCACGCTGAAACTGGGATTTTAATAAACAGCAGATCCCTTGGAGGTGACCAACCGTCAGAGTGACTGCCTGGAGATGGGCTTTGGGAGGCTCTGTTACCTGCACGAAGGAGGCAGAGTCTCCAGTAGACACCGGAGGCCAGTAACGAGAATGGGAATAGCTTGGATGGGCTTCGGGTAGAGATGTTCTGCGCAACTTCTAGTTCGGTACAATTTGAACCGATTCTTTCTGTTAAAAAACGAATGCGATCGCCCTTCTTCCACAGACGCCTGAAATCCTACTGGCTGCAATCGCTCCTGCTGGCTACCTTTTGCTGCTGGCTATGGTTCACACCACCCGTCTTGGCCTCGATCCACCCCTACCCAGAGGCCGACGGATGGTTCATGTGGCGATCGCTGCAAACACTGCGCGACGAGGCGGATCACGCGTGGCAGTTGGTGCTCTTCAAGCGGGTGAAAGACGGTGTTGTGCGAGAGATGCACCTGCGGCTGGTGGGCTTTCCCGGGGCGGCAGAACTGGAGCATGGGCGATCGCTGGAGATTATCACCCCAAGAGATACGCTCTGGACGGCTCCCGATGTGTTTACCCAGACTAACCTCTCTCCAGCATTAGCAGGCAACGTGGGGGAATACGATGTGCTTCAGGTGGTGCCCAACATTGAGAGCGATCGCCCCCTGAGACTGCAACTGCCATTAAAGAATCAGCAAAATCTGGAACTGACATTGCCCCCCTTTGCAGTCAAAGAGTGGCGCAAACTGGTGGACTTACTGCCGATTGGCACTACGCAATAGCCAGAGGGAGGCCACCAGACCGACAAAGTGACCCAGAACAAGATTGATATTCGACTGCACTACAAGCATGTCAATTGAGCTGACAAAGTTGAAGGTGCCCCCACCAAAGGGAGTAAACCCTGCACTGGCCGCAACACCGAATAGCGCGCCGACTGTTGCAAAGGAGCCGATAAGACTGACTAGCATCCCTACCAGGCTGATCATGATGCCGATCTGCAAGGCTTTGATCACATCGCCACGCCGGGGACGGTTTTGAGAATTAGCAGTTTTCAACTTGCGGCCCAACCGGGTGTAGCGAAACGCCCAATAGGCTCCTGCCAGCAGACCAATCAGACCCAATACGGCAAAAAAGGAGCCTGCCCCAGTACCCGGATTGTTTGCAGCGACTCGTACCCCCTGGGGAGTCGTCGTCGCCGCGCGGGGAGCAACGCTGGCCAGCATCAGCACAATCGCCGAGATGACAGCCAACACCACCTGCGACCAGAACCCGACCCAACCGCCAATGCGAAACGATTCTGCTACCCGTCGGACGGCGGGAGGTAAGGAATAGGAGTCAGTCCTGCTCGTTGACATAGGTTTTCTGGATGGCGAGGGGATCGATGGTTGATAGGTCGGGGGGTGAAAGACCGTGGTCAGGATCGTAGATGGAATCAGATGAACTGAATTTGGTTCACCGCAGAGGTGGGGAGGACGCAGAGTAAAACTTTTTCGCTTTCTGCGCCTTTGCGGTGAGTTCTATAGATTGAGAATATGGGAGGGCATCGCAACAAAAAACATACAAGGTTTCATCTATTCTAATGGTTTGCCGATTTGAAGTTGTGGAGCAGTAATGCTTTTCCGCCAGCTGTAGAAGGCCAGCCCACTCAAAAATAGCAAGCCAATTATCCCGGCCAGTGGATTGTTGTTGATTCCGGTGACCCAGATAGGAACGCGGCGAGTGTAGTCCACCAGATTGCCAACGTTCACCACATAGTAGCCCCACACTAATCCGCCGTGCAGACCAATCGGGAGTCCCAGCCGACCCGTGGCTCGTTTAGCCCAGACCAACATCAGTCCCAACAGCACCAGCCCGATAAACTGCGGGGAGGTGTGAATCACCTCATTCAGTGGGCGGATGAAGTGCAGCACGGCAAAGGTAACGGCACAGGCCCAGAGCGACACCGATCGCCGATAGTCTCGCTCCAGTTCATTCAGTAGCCAGCCGCGAAAAATCAGCTCCTCCCCTAGTCCCGTTCCCAGCCCCGTCAGTAACCCCTGGAGCATCAGCAGGGGCAGGGGGATCGATGGCGATCGCCATTCCACCCAGCTCAGTAGCCCCTGCACCAGGAACATGGCGAACAAACTGATGGCGGCGATCGTGAAACCTTCCAGCAGTTCCCGTCCATTCTGCTGCGTCCACACCAGTCCATAGGTTCGAAACGGATGAGGGGTTTTGTAAACGCGCCTGCTCCAGAGGTTCAGCAGCACAAAGAAGCCAATGAACAAAAGCGACATCGTGACAATGCTGATGGTGTTCTGATCCTTCAAGAAGGCGTAGCTTAGCGCCACAATGGGCAACCAGTAGACCGCCAGAATCAGTAGAAACGCACCAACGCGCAGGGGAAAGGGAAGCGTGGCCATAAATTTGTAGGATGAGAGCAGGGCGCGATTCGCCCTCTCCCCACTATAAACATCCGCTGTACCCAGGAGGCGCTGTGAACCGCGATCGCATTATCCCCGGCCCCGGCCAGGAATCGGTTTGGGACTACCCTCGGCCTCCCCGATTAGAAGATTCCTCAAGGCACATTCAGATTATCTTCAACAACACCATCATTGCCGATACCCGACGCGCTAAACGTGTGCTGGAGACCAGCCATCCTCCGTCCTACTACATCCCACCAGAAGACATCCAGATGCAGTATTTGATCCAGACGCCGCGATCGACTTTCTGCGAGTGGAAGGGGCAGGCGGGGTATTACTCAGTGGTGGTGGGTGAGCGTCGAGCCGATAGCGCTGCCTGGTTTTATACCAATCCGACTCCCGGCTTTATCGGCATCAAGGGCTACGTCTCCTTCTACCCCAGCCGCATGGATACCTGCACAATAGATGGGGAGGTCGTGCAGGCCCAGGCCGGAGATTTCTATGGGGGGTGGATTACGCAGGATATTGTAGGCCCGTTTAAGGGCGGTACGGGCACCTGGGGCTGGTAAAGCTCGTGCCTTTCCACAAGCACACAAATCTCACTCGTTCATATTGCGATAGGTGGCCACTGCAGACGGTGAGATCCGGTTCAGGTATCGGAAGATCCAGTACTTGAAGATCGTGTCGAGGATGACTGGGAAGGTGGCGATAAACAGAAAAATAAAATCTCGATTGGCAGCCAGTCCAAAGTGCCTTGCCACACTCTCCAGCAGCACTTCCCAGCCGTGAGGCGAGTGGAACCCCACAAAGATATCGGTAAAGAGAATGATGATAAACGCCTTGGCACTGTCGCTGAGACCGTAGACCAGTTCGTCAATGAAGGAGCGTAGTACTGCGACATCCCGTCGGCTGGTCACCAGCACCAGGGCAAAGACGAGCGCAGAGGCCATATCAGCGAACACGTTCTTAATCGCGTTGTTGCTTGCTCTCCAGGATTCAAGCTGAATCTCCTCAGCCCTTTCCCGCAGTCTTTCATCCATCTGCTCCTGGGTGAGCGGAGGAGCGATACCAATCAAACTCTCAAAGCGCAGTCGTTCCTCATAACGACGCATCTCATTCAGCGCTTCCTCTTCCATGTCAATGTTCAGGAAGATGCGTTCCTCCGGAATATCTTGTCCTCTAACACGGTCCACAATCGGGCCAACAACGAAGTTCTTGGTGACCTGCTGGGTCAGCAGTGGCACAATCATCAGCAACAGTACCAACCGAATCGAAATGACGGTGCGGGCTTTGGAACTGCGGAAGTTCTCAACCACTTCTTCTTCGGCCTGGGGATCGAGTTCCCGCTTGATCCGATCTACCGTTTTCAGAATGGAGCGGGGGAGAACACCCGTCTTATCGGCGATCGACTCTATATTGTCAATACCCTGACCCGCCTCCTGTCGCAGGCGATTCAGATTGCTCTGGGGTGGACGCTTCACTTCTCCATTTACCGCACCGTTCTTCTGGCTGACCATCCTGGCAGGTTCTGAAACCATCACCAGCGTTGAGGGCTGCTGTTTCTGGGGACTGTAGCGAGCGATCACCTCATCCACAAACTTCAGTTTCTTGAGAATGACCGCAGGCCGCTCTACAACGCTGATTCGGTAATCCTCCGAAGGTTCCTGGTCTACCTGAACTTCCGTGATGGATGGGTCAGGTGTCCGTAATACTGAACTGCTCAGTCGAAATTCAGCCAGTCGGGTTCTGGCAATGCTCAGGTATTTCCGTAGTTCAGACTGAAAGTAGGTACGGACACTACTGCCATAATCCCCGTAGTCTGGAGAAATGAGTCCTCCACCGAAATGCGTGTCTTCAATTGATTTAATTCGCAAGGCGGCCTGATAAGCGTCATCTAACGCCCGCTCTGGGGTTTGCTGAAACCAGCGGTTCGCCGCACGCAAATAGCCTTGAGCCGTAGACCAGAAAGAATTGCTCATATCAAAGTTGGAGGGCATCCGGAACAATTGGAGGGAAATTGCATCGAAGGGATGCCAGTAAAGGTATTTCTGAGGGCACTTTCCCCCTGACGGAAGCAACCGCTTCTCCAGAGGTTACAAAATCCAACATATCGCATCCGCTCGATCCAGACCTGCTCTCCTCATTCACTGCTACACTTGCACCTCCATTGCCATCCTCTACA
>JBIKWV010000468.1:0-4620 GCA_044356135.1 Elainellaceae cyanobacterium | reverse complement strand
ACACACCTCGGACATGAGTTCGCTCCGGTTCCAGGATGGGCTGATGGAGCTGACCCGTCTGGTGGAAACGGCGGGTGGGGAAGTACTGGAGGTGGTGCGGCAAAAGCGATCGCAGCCCCACCCCCAGACCGTCGTTGGTGAAGGAAAAGTACAGGAAATCGCCCTGGCCGCTCAAACTGTTGGTGCAAATCTGATTGTGTTTGACCGCGATCTGTCCCCAGCTCAGGTGCGCAACCTGGAACAGCAGATCGGCGTGCGGGTGGTCGATCGCACCGAAGTCATCCTGGATATCTTTGCGCAACGGGCACAATCGGGGGCAGGCAAACTCCAGGTAGAGCTGGCCCAACTGGAGTACATGATGCCGCGCCTGACCGGACGCGGTCGCGCCATGTCCCGACTGGGGGGTGGTATCGGGACACGAGGCCCCGGTGAAACGAAACTGGAAACTGAGCGACGATCCATTCAACGGCGAATTTCTCGACTTCAGCAGGAGGTGGATCAGCTCCAGGCGCACCGCTCCCGTCTGCGGCAGCGGCGGCAGCATCGGGATGTGCCGTCAATTGCAGTGGTTGGCTATACCAACGCAGGGAAATCCACCCTGCTAAACGTCCTGACCAACTCCGAGGTCTATGCCGCCGATCAGCTCTTTGCCACGCTGGACCCCACCAGTCGCCGATTGAGGGTGGTCGAGGCGGTCACCCATGAGCCGATCGATCTGGTTCTGACCGACACCGTGGGTTTCATCCACGATCTGCCCCCGGCGCTGATGGATGCCTTCCGCGCCACCCTGGAGGAGGTCACCGAAGCCGACGCCCTGCTGCATGTGGTGGATCTATCGCATCCGGCATGGCAGAGTCAGATCCGCTCGGTGATGAAGATCCTCTCGGAAATGCCTGTCACCCCTGGCCCTGCCCTGCTGGTGTTCAACAAGATTGACCAGATTGACGGGGATACGCTGGAGCTGGCGCGATCGGAGTTCCCCAATGCGGCTTTTATCTCAGCGGTGGATCGGTTGGGGTTAGAAACGCTGCGGCAGCGGTTGGTGCAGTTGGTTCACTATGCGCTGGCTGAATAGATCAGCACTTTGCTAAAACGTTAACGTCTCTTTTTGATCTCTTTGCAAAGGTCACTCCCTTTACGGAAGCCTAGCGATTGATCTGGAAGATATAAGAGAGATGAAGTGAGGCGTTACTCAGGAGACGTAGGGTTTTGCAGAATTCGCCAACAGTTTTAGTAACGGGCGGGGCTGGCTATATTGGCTCCCATGCGGTGCTGGCCCTCCAACAGGCTGGATATAACGTGATTGTGCTCGACAACCTGGTGTATGGTCACCGGGAACTGGTCGAAAATGTGCTGAAGACAGAATTGATTGTGGGTGACACGGGCGATCGCACCCTGATGGACAATATTTTTGCCAGCCGCGATATTGCTGCGGTGATGCACTTCGCGGCCTATGCCTATGTCGGGGAGTCGGTGACGGAACCCGCCAAGTACTACCGCAACAACGTGGTGGGAACGCTGACCCTGCTGGAAGCAATGGCGACAGCAAAAATCAACAAGTTTGTGTTCTCCTCCACCTGTGCCACCTATGGTGTGCCTCAGCAGGTGCCCATCCCCGAAGATCATCCCCAGTCCCCCATCAACCCCTACGGCATGACCAAGCTGATGGTGGAAAAAATTCTGGCGGACTTTGACCCGGCCTACGGCTTAAAATCCGTCAGCTTCCGCTATTTCAATGCGGCGGGAGCCGATCCGGAAGGCCGTCTGGGAGAAGACCACAACCCCGAAACTCACCTGATTCCCCTGGTGCTGATGGCCGCAATGGGCAAGCGCGAACACATTACGGTATTCGGCACCGATTATCCGACCGCCGATGGCACCTGCATCCGTGACTACATCCATGTGACTGATCTGGCAACCGCCCATGTTCTGGGTCTGGACTACCTGATGAAAGGTGGTGACAGCGCCAAGTTCAACCTGGGCAACGGCAACGGATTCTCGGTCAAAGAGGTGATCGAAGCAGCACGTCAGGTCACTGGCCGTGAAATCAAAGTGGTGGAAGCCGATCGCCGCCCCGGAGACCCCCCGGCACTGGTGGGCAGTAGCGATCGCGCCCGTCAAATTCTTGGCTGGAATCCGCAATACGCGGATCTTCACCAGATCCTGGCCCACGCCTGGAACTGGCACCAAAAACGTCACGCTTAGGATGCCTCAGGTCGGTACGGCCAGCCGTCAAGAATAAGGTGAGCCGCACCTGGAGTCTATCCAAAAACCGAAATTCTAACGGGCGCGACGCTGTAGCATCGCGCCCGTTAGAATTTCGGTTTTTGATTTTCGGACAAGCACCTGACGCGGCTCACTTTATTTTCATGGGAGATAGTGACCGATCGCGGGAACGTTAAACCTGTTGCGCTGCAAACTCACGGTGACTGACCTGATTAACCTGCTACTGTGGGCGATCGCCCTGATCGTCCTGGTGCCCATCACAATTCTGACGGTGGAGTGTGCAGTTGCCTTACTGCCTCTGTCGAAGCGTCAGCCTCCAGCAGAGAAACGGCCCCGTCTTGCCGTAGTCATGCCTGCCCATAACGAGGCACTGGGAATTCGGCAGACCTTAGCGGGGATTCTGCCGCAATTAAAGGACAACTTCAGTGGTAATGAAGGCGCACGCCTGCTGGTGGTGGCCGACAACTGCACTGATGAGACCGCCAGCCTCGCCCGCGAAATGGGTGCCACCGTTCTGGAACGGCACGACCTGATGCGGCGCGGCAAGGGATACGCCCTGGACTTTGGTCTGCGGTTTCTGGAAGCAGATCCGCCGGACATCGTGGTCATGATTGATGCCGACTGTCAGGTCGCACCGGGGACGATTGACCGAATCGCTCAACAGGCAGCAGCAACCCGACGTCCCATACAGGCCATCTATCTGATGGAAACGCCCGCCCATCCCTCCCCCACCAGCGCCGTTTCAGCTCTGGCTTTTCTCACCAAAAACTGGACCCGTCCCCTGGGACTGCATCACCTGGGTCTTCCCTGCCTGTTGACGGGTACGGGCATGGCCTTCCCCTGGGAAATGATTGCGAACTCCCCACTGGCCAGCGGCAATATCGTCGAGGATATGCAGCTTGGTCTGGACTTAGCGGTAATGGGTCATCCTCCGCTGCTCTGTCCGCAGGCCAATGTCCTGGGTCGCCTACCCCAAAGTGAAAGTGCCGCCACCAGTCAGCGCACCCGATGGGAACACGGTCATTTGCAAACGCTAACCACCCAGGTGCCCCGCCTGTTGCGGGAGGCATTCCACCAGAGACGGCTGGATCTGCTGGCGATCGCCCTCGACCTGATGGTTCCCCCCTTATCCCTGCTGGTGATGCTGTGGCTACTCGCCCTGGTTGTCACAACGACTGCCGCCGCCCTGGGAATGTCTCACTCTCCAGCACAGATTCTCCTGGGTGCAGGCTTCGCCATGACGGGAGCCATCTTCAGCAGTTGGGCCAAATTTGGTAGAGACATGATTCCCGCCCGATCGCTCCTCACCATCCCGCTTTACCTCTTCTGGAAACTCCCCCTCTACTTCAAGTTCCTCACCCAACGCCAGACCACCTGGATCAGAACCCAGCGCGACCAGACCCCAGATATATAAGACACTCCCTCCCGCACTGCTCCCTGAGTGGAGTCGAAGGGAACTACCCTTCACCCATCCACTCTGTTCCCAAAGCTGTCGAAAGATTCACCCTCCCACTCTCCCACCTTCCCACCCTCCCAATACGGCTCTCCCACCATCCCGATCGCTTTTCCCCACTAGAACCATCCCGTCACTGCTGCAAAAATTTACAGAAGGATCAGGATCACGCAATTTTATGTCCGGTAGAATGGGCGCGGGTGTGGAGAAGGAAAAAGTTTGAGCTTTTCTGCGTAAGTTTCTGGTTCGAGCAAGAAACTACTCTATGAGGTTCTGTCTGGATCGTTCTCTCATTTTTGGGGGAGAAATCTGAGAAGGAAGATACACCTCTATACTTTTGGCGGTAGATCTCGCTGCATTTTATTCAGTCTGGTGAAGGATCATCAAACCGCTGAGTGTAACGAAAAACTTACCCTGATTCCTCTGGAGGAGAGATCCACAAGGGAACCATTCTCGTTATAATCGTCATCATTGAATCTGAAAATTTGTTTCAAAACTTAATAAACCGACACTAAGCGCTATGAAAGCGCAATCTCTTGAAAACTCGATTTAGGGTGGAGCAGCAACCAATGGCAAAGGAAACAACAACCCAGGCAAGACTGATTCGGTTTCTTCGAGAGGAACTGGCAATTCCGCAGGACTCAATTGCAGTCGCTCTGAAGCAGAATGAGCATGGCTCAAACCTGTTGCCCATGGTGCTGTGGCAGTATGGGCTGATTACCCTGGAACAGCTCGATCGCATCTTCGACTGGCTGGAGACGGCCTGATCAGCACCATGCCCTGGTAAATCGTCCGATCAAAGCTGCTTCATCTGAACGATCATTCTGACCCAACAACCCTCCAGTGCAGGGCTGTTTTTACTTTGCTCATATCTTCTGGACTTTTGACTACAGCGCTTCGCGCTGATATATAGCGGTTCCCACTCCTATGGGGTACAGAGG
>JBIKWV010000467.1:0-4638 GCA_044356135.1 Elainellaceae cyanobacterium | reverse complement strand
GTCAGCGTTTTGGAGAAAATTGGGGCTAGCATCGAAGATGCCCAAAAATGCCCTCGCAGAGGGCGTTTTTGGGCATTGTAGAAAAAATAGTCAAAAGTCCAGAATTGTACGTATCAAACGAAAATTCGCCTGGGATGAGAAGAGATTTTACAAAAAACGCTGTCTCTCTGCTGTGAGCGAAATCACAGCCTGCAACAGTCGCATCGGGATTCTGGCAAACAGCCCAGATTCCTTAAACAATTGCAGAGGTGCCATATGAATTTCAAAACCGATACTACAAAAACTTTAAGCGGATAACGGCAAAAGGTGGTGGATTATGTAGAGGATTTGGGCAAATTTAAACTGGAAGCACCAAAGCCGCCGGAAGTGCGCTGGTAGCGACCTTCCTCCCACCCCTCGATTAATCACCTACCATGAGCAACAGACGTACCCGACTGTATTCCCCCATCTGGCACTATCTCAACCAGTCGCTGTTTGACCGACGTCAACCCGCTATCTTAGATCCTCGTCGCTTCTGGCGGTATTACAACGTTGACCACCTGGAGCGCTGCCTCGCAAAGAGCCTGTCCGAGAAACAGTAATTTGATTCAGATATTTTTGTCAACCGAATACACTGAACTTGCTGTGTCAACACCGGATGGCACAGCAATTTTCGTGCTGGAGGCATGGTGTGGCATTGCCTAATTCATCCTCCCAATCAGCAATGCCGCATGGTATCTGCTACCACTGGTCTTTCTTGCCTCGCAGTCGAGCGAATGTTTGAATCGGATCGCTGGACTGCATCGCTGCCTGGAGATCAGGAACATCCCATCGGAGAAAAGGATTCGTCAACTTCTCAACGCCCAGGTCAGAGGGAACGGTTGGTTCCAGACGCTGGCGGCTCAGGGTGACGCGCTCTAACCTCAATCGCAACTCCTGATTTCCTGGCTCCACCGCCTGCGCAAACTGTAAATTCTTCAAGGTGTATTCATGGGCACACCAGACGCGGGTAGCGTCCGGGAGCGATCGCAGTTTGCTGAGAGAATTGACCATCTGAGCCGGAGTGCCTTCGAATAACCGCCCGCAACCGCCCGCAAACAGGGTATCCCCACAAAAGAGATCGCCCAGTTCGTTGGGTATTTGCGGAGGAAAGTAGTAGGCAATATGCGCCCGCGTGTGGCCAGGGACAAACAGCACTTCTGCGGTGCGCCCAACCACGTTCACGCGATCGCCCTCCTGCAAAAACACCTGCTGCCCCGGAATCCGGCCCCGGTCTTCTGACCCACCATACACAACAGCATTAGGGAACTGTTGGAGCAGTCGTGCATTACCGCCAACGTGATCGTTGTGATGATGGGTGTTGAGAATGGCCACCAGGGTTACCCCTTTTGCTGTGAGCCAGTTCAGAACGGGTTGAGCCTCCGCCGGGTCAACCACTGCCGCTGTCTGGTCAGCGGGATTGGAGAGGACAAAGATATAGTTGTCGGACAGCGCGGGGAGACGATCAACCTGCATTCTGTTTTCTTCCTTGCCGTTTTGGGAATGCTACTTGAAGACATTCTATCGAGGGAATGGGCCTGTACTTCCTCTTTAGAGGTTTATTTCACTGGATGTCCCCGCCAACTCCGCTTCTTAAACGCCAGGAGAACAGCCCCATCGTCCTCTCAGAGGAACTACGGAGAATATGCAGGTAATCGCCCTTAAACAACTTTTCTTCTTTACTGTTTCTTCAATCACCCCTTATTGAAGCTTCGCCCAATTGCTGATGTTGAAGCACACAATAGAGATACAGGAGTATCAATCGAAAGCCCCACTGTTAGACAGCGCTTCGAATCGAAGCTTTGATGGGAAAAAAACTGTAAGCACTAGAGTCTGCGCCCCTCGTAGCAGATATTAGAAGCTTGCCAGACATGAACCCATTAACAGGACTTTCCGAGCGATCCATTTTTTGCGTGATTGGTATCAAGATTCTGATATGAACGTCTGGTGATCTGACCCATTGCTTGCTGTGTGTCCATTGGTTCTACAAGTGCAGTAGTTAACCATAGTAAAACTTTGTGTCAGATGGGACTGGCCTGTGTGGCGATCGCATGACTTTAAAATCGATGAGAGTCTGGGCTAAGAATAGCCCATTTATAGCCTTTTCCAGGCAAATCAGGTACGGGTTTCCGGGTGCAGGGGTGATTCCCCCTTGAGGGGGGTCAGGGGGTGTGCCCCTGTATGGAGGCACCACCTCCACCTCCCCTGTACCTCAGCAGCGTGAACAACGCTGTACTATATCAGGCTCCGCAAGAATTCATTTCAGTATCAACGTTTAGACAGACATACGACGAGAAAAAGACTGAGGCGTCAACGCATGTTGTGGACAGTTGCAAGTAAAGTAAGCTCGAATCTGCAAAATATCCTTGATCGGGCACTGGAAGTCGGAGAAATCAGCCGTAAAGAATACCTTCAGCTCACTTCAGCAATTCTGGCAGACTACCGAATGAGCGATGAAGAAAGGCGACAGATTAATCGCATCTTTGACTATGTGCAAACAGGCCGTTTGAGACTGACTGATTAAGCGTAAGTAGGCGTAGAAAAAGTGGAGACCCCATATCAGCAGTGGCCTGGTGCAAAGCACCGAGCCACTGCTGATGTGGGGTCTCAGCAAAATCAGGGGTAGAACCACTGTGCAACCTATCGGCAAATGTAGTGGCTGTATTTGTAGCCATAGATCGCCCCAGAGGGTTGATCCGTCGCCTCACATCCCTGAACCGACGGGTCAACCGGACTTTCAAAATTAACCGCCCATAGATCAAAGGGGCGTGCCTGTTGACCCAGAATCCGTTCGAGGCTGTCCACCGCTGTCTCAGGTTGCCAATCCCAATGAGCCAGTAGAAACTGCGGTGATGGAGAGGATTGCGGTTGACGCAGCCATTCCCGACCAATTCCCATCATCTCCCCTGTTTGAACATGGGTGCGGTGAGCCGTGGCGATCAGCACTGGAAACTTTGACTGCGACTGCACCCACTGGACAAACTGATCGGGCTGGTAGTACTTGCGATAGCCCAGATTGCTCACCACCGTCACACAACTCAGCAGTCCCATCAGCAGTACGACATAAACCACTCGTCTTCGGGACTGCCAGATTGCTGCCAGACTCCCGCCCAGCAGAACCATCATGGCTGGAAAATAGACAAAGTGATACCGTGCCCCTCGCGTCAGATCCTTACCTAAAAGATAAGTGATCACAAAAAACAGGGCGATCGCCCCCACAACAAACCCTCCCAGAAGGTACACCGCCAGCCTTCCCGACGGTTGAGCCATCTGTTGATTCAATCCCCACACCACTTTGGGGGTGACCCAGACAAAGAAGATCAACATCACCAACCCGGATGCAATGATCACCAGAAGCTGAGGGGCTTCGACCGGAAGCAGGGAAACCATCGTAATCCAGGCGGCCAGTGACTGAAAAATAGGATTCAGCCATGACAGGAGGGAGTCACGATCCAGCAAAATCCACTCGGTCAGCTTGCTCCCCTGGTTCTGGCTGACCTCCGGGAACCAGGCCAAACAGGCGATCGCCGTACCCACTATGACTCCACCCAAACGCCACCAGGAGGAGCGAGTCACACGCAACAATTCTCCGGAGCGATGACGTAGCCCCCAGTAGATTACCAGCGAAATCCCTTGCGCCATCAGGGCCAGCACAAAAAAGTAGTGAACGGCAATACCTACGCCATTGACGATGATCCACAGGGCACAGAGCCAGAGAGGGAGAGAAGACCGTTGTTCCAGACGTTGAACAGTGGTGGTGAGACAGGCGAGAGAGGCGATCACCAGCAGAATGGCTAATGTATAGTGACGAGCCTCCTGAGCCAGAAAAATTCCGTAGGGTGAGAGGGCGATCGTTGCGGCAGCGAGTTGCCCTGCCAGACGCGAACGAAAGGCCAGCCAACTCAAGCCGAAGGTTGCGGGAATCGATAGCACCCCCAACAACGCCGGAAGTGCCCGTGCCCCCCAGAGATTCACCAGACCGTTCGCATCGGGTGGAAATAGCTTCATCCACAGGTGAGCCAACCAGAAGTAAGCCGGGGGATGGGTGCTTTCCTGCATCAGGTGGGTGAACACATCCGCCAGCGTTGCGGAGGGGTCAGGTTGCAGGGGTTGAAGCAAATCCTCGGTAGCAATCACCTGATCGAGCGGCACTCCCCGAAAACTATTGCCCAGGCTGAAAACCAGCGTCGAGAACTCATCCGTCCAGGGTGGCTTGCACTCCAGACAGGCGAACCTCAGAACCGCACCTATCAGAATCCAACCCAGAAGCAGCCACAGGTGCAGCTTCTTTGAATTCGCCAGCTTCTTGATTTGTAGGGAATTAAGCACCACCAAACTGCTGCGCCAGCGATAGAATTGCTGCTGCGCCGAATTAAAACAACTCATTCAGGGTATCAGGCAATTGAGTCAGCGGCATAGAAGACGAGCGATCGCCCCAAAAAGTTCAGCGGTGAATTACCCAGGTTTATTCACGCTATCGGGGAGTTCCCCTACTCCCCTCAAAGTACGTCGTTCGCGCATCACGGAAGTAGGGGATCTGCTGTTTATTAAAATCCCAGTTTCAGCGTGGCGCGGCGCAGCCGCGCCCCGCTGAAAAAGGGGTTTTTTTTTTTTGGAATT
>JBIKWV010000466.1:0-4649 GCA_044356135.1 Elainellaceae cyanobacterium | reverse complement strand
ACGTATTACAGCCTTTTTCAGCTTTCATTAGAAGCAATTACACCCACTCAAACCGTCGTTTCAACTCGTTGCAATGGCTTCTTGGAAGATACCCATCATGTTGCAAGCGACCAACTACAATTCCTGGGGCGATTTCTAGTTCAGCAGCAAATTGAGTAATAGAGGCTTTGGTAAAGCGTTTGCCTGATGCTGTCAAAAATCTAGTTAGTTCTGGTTTGGGAATCAGAAAATTCGCAGAAAACAGATCTGCATCCTGCTCTAAGGGAGTGCTGGGATCATAATCTGCCTGACCTTCTAAAAACATCTCACCCTTCTTTTCCTGTAATACGTGTCCTGCCTCGTGAAAGAAGGTAAACCAAAGATGATCGTCACTTTTATAACGGAGGCTGAGCTGAATCAATGCTTTTGAAGAAGACAGCCATCTCGTTACTCCACATACTCTGGTTTTTGGTAGCTCCGGAACAAACACTACCGCTACTCCTGCCGACGCACATAACTTGACAACCTCAGCTTGAAATACCTCAGGTGGCTCCACTGTGAGGGCACGAATTCGCTTTAAAGCTTCCTTAAATCGTTTCGAATTATAAGGTGAACAGTTTATTTGATTGGCTTCAAGCTCTCCCTGCCGAAGCCATGCAGTGATCGCAGGTTCATCACTAACATAGGCAACGGATTTACGATATGCAACTAGCTGGTTACTCCAAATCTTCTCCCATTGCTCCGGAGAAGCAACCGCAAAAAAATTCAGGAGTAGCTGGAATTGCTGAATCTTATCCTTGTTGAGATCAATCCAGCCCAGTTTCACCATTGCTTTGATTGGGAAGCAATTAAGCCACTCTATCTGCTTCTCCAGACGTTCTTGCTCCCGTTGTCTTGCCAAAAAATCCTGATAATTCTGCTCACGTTGATTCCAAAAGTGGGCTGGGACACCTAACACACGCTCAAGCTGTAAAGCTGTATCTGGGGTAATTGCTACTTTGCCATTAACAATTTCACTAATCGTTTTTTTAGGTCTTCCTGTTCGTTCTGCTAGCTCAGCCTGAGACATTCCCCGCTCTTCGAGGATTTCAAGCAGCGTCTCACCTGGGGGAGAAACGTAGTCAGGTTTGTACTGGTTCTTCAATACGCTACTCATGAGTGTTATCTATACAAAGAATCTTAACCGCAGTAATTTTCGACCAATCTATTCCGCCATCGGGTTTTCGAGGGACGGGTTCATTCGCTGGCACAAAGATGAGCCGATAGGGATGATCTAAATCAAGTGAAAGCTGCCCCGCCCGATCCTTGACCAACTCATGGCATCGGCCTGGTAGACATCGCATATCTTCCAAAACCTTTGCTGAACGGAGATCATCCAGTCGTCGCTGTAGGCGTCTAGCCCTGTCTGCCCCCAACTCTTTGACTAACTCTCTCTTGCTGTTGCATAGCTTCGCTAGCTTTTTGTCTTTAAATACAATATCCATTGTATCAAGGATGGGGGAGATTGTTAACCCTTGGGGTTAATATATTATTACCACATCTAAAATCGATCATGCTACCTATAGTGGGGAAGTAGCCTCAAGATGCACAACTAACGCTAAATCATGCAGAAGGGGCCTGACTGATTTAGCGTGAAAGATTAACAGCAATTGTAGTCCTGATTTTTCTGCGATCGCCCCCATGAAAAGGATAGGTTCTACCTACTCCTCCTCAAAGTTGTGTTCCTGGAATTTCAGGGTGCGGCAGTTCTCAGGCACAGTTCGGATTACGTTATCTGAGATTCCATCGGATGAATCAACATGAATTTCTATCGTGACTTGTACCTCTGGGCGACGGGCGAGTGCCTATCGACGGCGACAGAATTTTTATTCCAAGCGAGTGGCAGCATTACAACGAGCGTTGAACGTACATCGGTTGGTGCATATAGCGCTTCACGCTCCAGCAAACCACAGGAGAGCCGCGCGGAGCGCGGCTCTCACACGAAAACCTGGCCTGAACGAGACCGAGAACTGCTATAACTGGGTATGCCCCCATCATGGATTGAAAAAAGATACGACTCCAGCAATGGCAATGGGATACTGTGATCGCCCGATCTCGATGATTGAATTGACAAAGCGGAGCTTTGCCTCCCTCATCCATTAGAAGACCAGTGCCTTGCGAATCAAGTCTGCCTGAGAGAGATCCAGTCCCGTTGAGTTCAGGCTCTCAAAAATGAGCTGCGGGTTGTCGCGCTCCCGCTCCAGCGAGATATTCACGATGATCAGCTTGCTGATACCCCGATAGATCGTGCTCAGGTCAACGTCCTGCTTTCGCAGTTGGCTCTCGAAGTACTGATAGTTCTCCACAATCCGCTTAGAAGCATCCTCGGGCAACTCCCGATCCTCAATCAGCCGGATGAAGGTTTCGCGATCGCCCTGAGTCAGCAGAAGCTTGTAGTGGTCTTCGCCCTCCTCCTCATTGTTGAAGAGGAAGTAGCTCTCAATCTTTTTCCGGGTCGTCTCCAGTTGAACACCCAACTCCTCAGACACCTTACCCAGAGCTGATAGGAAGAGGGAAAGGGTGGTTAATCGCTGCTGTCCATCAATGACCAGGAGTTGGGGAACGGATGCGACTTGATATAGACTGCCTTCTATGTAAACGATTGACCCGATAAAGTGCCCAGAGACATCCTCATCGGTGGCCCTCAAAATGTCATGCCATAGCTGCTGGCACTGCTTCAACGTCCAGCTATAGGTACGCTGATAGATTGGGATAACGAACTGATTGGGCTGCTTGAGGAACTTGAGAAAGTTGACTTCAGTGGCTTTCATCTGGGTTAGCTCTCAATCTGCATTTGGAAGATACCGATCCAACAAATCCGTACCTCGTTCACGAAGTGCCGCCTGTGGCGGTTAGCCCATCTTCGCCAGAAGTTCCCTCATCCGGTCGAATGCCATTGGAGAGGGCATGGTTCTTTCGCGCTCCCACCTGCTTACCGTCGAGAAGGTCACTCCAAGCTTCGCAGCAAATTTCTCCTGAGACAGCCCAAGTCGCCACCTCAGTTCTCGAACCAGGGCAGCAACATTTGCTAATTCTGATATTTCAGGGGCTGGGGGCATCAATTTGGAGGGGGCTGGGGGCTTGACAAGGCGTTTGCCATATCAATCGTTCCCCCTACTCTTCAAAGAATCATCAATCTAGCCAGGAACTTCCAGCCAGCTTTACGGAAAAGCCATGAGCTTCAGGCTTATGTTATGAAGCCGCACATAGGCTCTCGCCCAGGAAGCTGTTGATTTACGAACTCTTAACACCTGAACATCCATTCATATATTAATATATAAGTTATAGCGCTTCGCGCTTGGATAAAGTACAGGTTTTTGAGAGAGAACCGCTATAAGTTGTTTCAGAGGAATCCTATGTCAACCGTTACTCAAATGAAGTGCGCATGTCCCGATTGTTTGTGCATCGTCAATCTGACTGATGCTGTAATGAAGGATGAAAAGGCTTATTGCAGCGAAGCGTGCGCCAGCGGCCACACCCAGGGGGCAGGCTGCGGTCACACAGGTTGTGGATGCCATTCCTGAGTGGTTTTTGCACGATTGTGATCCTGAAATCGAATGTCCGACTCATTTGCTGAAAGAAGTTCAGAGCGCATGGATAGCGGGGATGATCTCTGTTGCGATCATCCCCATGCCCATGAGCATGACTCCGTGATTCTGCTGCACCAGGAACCCCTCACCAGCGAGAAGGCACAGCAGATGGCTGAATTTCTCGGATTTCTGGCTGACACCAATCGCCTGCGCATTCTTTCCATTCTGGCGCAGCAGGAAATGTGCGTCGGGGACCTGGCGGATACGTTAGCGATGAACGAATCGGCTGTGTCGCATCAACTGAGAACTCTACGAGCGATTCGGTTGGTCAGTTCTCGAAAGCAGGGACGACATGTTTTTTATCGTCTGCTCGACCACCATGTGCTGGATTTTTTCCAGGCGGTGGTTGAACACCTGGATGAGGAGTAGAAGCATAGCGTATATCTTGCACCTTGCCGAAAGAAAACCCAAACCCCCGATTCTGCCACCGCGAAGCGGCGGCAGAATCGGGGGTTTGGGTTTTCTTTCGGCAAGGTGCAAGATGTCAAATAAACAATTGCCCCCGCAGCGCGGGGGCAATTGTTTATGGGCTTAGCAATTGGGCGATCGCTTCTCCAGATCAAACGAATACCTGTGCGGCAGAATATGCAGAAGGGCGTTGCAGATGGCCAGGTCTTCGTCCTTCAGCACACCGTCGATATTGGTGTGGGTGATGTGGGCGAAGTCTACGATGGTGACGGCTCCTTCACCGATGACTACCAGGTCTTTGCCGTTGATGGCGATCGCCGTATTCTCATCAATGCCAAAGCCCAGGTTGGCGGGCTGCTGAGCCAGGGCAGAGATCAGTCGTCCCAGGCGACCCCGCTGGGCGAAATGCTGGTCGATCACCACGTTCGGCAGGAAACCCATACCGCGATCCATGTTGACCACCTCCATACGCGGGTGGTTTTCTCCCTCGCCTTCCACAATCATCATGTCGGGCATCATGGCGGCTCCACCTCCTGTACCTCACCCGCATGAAAACGCTGTAGGTAGTAGCATTTACAAATTAGGGATCTGCTGTTTATTAAAATCCCAGTTTTAGCGTGGCGCGGCGAAGCC
>JBIKWV010000464.1:0-4652 GCA_044356135.1 Elainellaceae cyanobacterium | reverse complement strand
AGATAGCCATCTGTGAAAACATGAGCCAGCATTTGAGCCAACTGTTGCTGCTCTCTGTATTCTTTCATCCCTTTAAGCGTTTCATACTGATTGACGAACCATGCCAGGAGCTTCTCAACGCGATCGCTCCCCACTTCCTTTCCCGGTTCAACTGTGTAGGTTGCAAATAAATAAATCTGCTTCGGTTGGCGTTCACCTCGCTGTGTCATTTCGCGTGTAGATCGTTGTTGTGCCAGCAATAGAAATTGGGACTCCAGCCTGGTGGTAGCTTGAATCAGATGTTCCAACTCCTGCTGGCGTTCTGAGTCATCGGCAAAAGAGCGGAGATGGATGCGGAGGCGATCGCCCGGACGAAATCCTTTCAATCCCTCTTCCAATCGGGAAAGCACTACTTCTGCCTGTCCCTGAGCCAGCAGCGTATGAATCCCGGTAGCCTGGAAACCAAACACAAAACTGAACTGTCCACCCTTCTTCAACAGATATGCCCCCACATCTCGCCCCCGGAGTGCTAACCTGCAAATACATTGCAGGTGAGACTCATCCTCAAAGGGTTTGAAGACGTATCGTTGCGTCCCCATTCGTTGCTTACTCATGCTCATGCGGTAAACAAGGTTGATACTGCACATAGCCCCGCTTCCAGTCGGGAACGGAGACAAACTTGTTGGTAAACTTCCAGGTCTTCTCGCCCACCACCACCCACCAGGTGGAAATGCCCCAGGCACTCAGCAGCAGGAAAGGCAGGAAACCCAGTCCCAGAATGACCTCGATCAGAACGTAGAAGCTAACCAGAATCCCGCCAGAAGGAGCCAGCAGGTTAGCAGGGATCGGTCCCAGGGTCGGTTGCTGCCCCAGGCTCTGGTTAACCGGGCGAAACAACCGGGACTGCTCAAAATCAGCCATGATGCTTCAGCGATGACAACTGATTGAGAATGACGAAATTAAGCCGTACCAAAGAACAATCGGCTGAGACCTTCAACCACGACGACTGCTGCGATGATAATGAAAGCGTTCTGCAGCAACGGTTGCCACTGTTCACCGCGTTGTGCCTGATAGACCGCAAAGAAGATGAAGCCAACTGCGGAAACCCAGACGATGATCCGCAGCATCCCAAACAGAAAAACAATAATTCCCCGATCCAGGTACTGCCCAAAAATGTTGTTTGCCTGCTGTTCAGCCGTATTGAACAGTTGAGCCATCACTGGCTCTGAATGGCTGGTAATTCCGGCAAATAAAAGAACCCCTGCAACGACACCAACGGTCTTCCATCCACCCAGGTATTGGAACCAGGGGTGGAGGGTAATTTTTGAAAGCTCCTGGGGATACCTTAGACCCGCACAGCTTCCGGCAACAAAGAGCCAGAAAAATTCTGGAAAGTAAAGCGCTACCAGCAGCGCCAGGATTGCCAGGACTGACCATAACGATGGTTGCAGGACAGCCCGATCGCAAACGCTCGACACCTCAACGGTCGAATGACCTTCTCTGGACGAACCTGAAAGTCTACTCATTCTGCTACTCCCTGAAATGTATGGACGAGAAGTAGGCAGATGTGTCCCTGAAACAGAACAAACGCAAGGCTTCAATGCAGGCTCAATCTCACGCCGAAGGCAGGGAGAAAGGAAGCTTGCAGGGATCGCGGGGGAAGCCTGAAAATTGGAGGTAGGACAGTGAACTAGATGCCCTACAAAATCGGCGAAAGTATTACTGAAGTAATATTGAACTACTTTCTCTCCGACGACCGCTAATTTTAGATTTATTTAACAAAACTCAACCTTCTCTGACATTGGCCCTGCTCTTCAACCACTGAATAGCTCTCTGGGACTATTATCCGAAGGCACTCAGAAGTTACATCTGTGTCGATACAGGACAGCCAACTATCTGAGTGTGATGCTAAAACAAATCCTTGCAGGGAAGAGGAACGCCCTGGTTTATCACCTTAAGTAATACTAAAGACGCTTAAAGCAGATATGAAGCAAGTCTTTGTCCTGCTAGATAAACCTTAGTGTTTCCATAAAGCTGGCACAGCTACGATTTACGTCACTTCTTCGAGAAAGTAGGATGGCGATTATTGGATATTTTTGGGTTGATTTCATGCTGGACGAAGAGACCCCCGACAAAAAGCCCCTCAAACCGGGACAGCTCGAAAACTCTGATGGTTGCCGCCCCACCTTCTACATGACCACCGAGTTGCTGGACGCGATCGAGGCGCAGTGTGCTGCCGAAGGGGATAAGAAGCGATCGCCCTTCCTGGCAGAAATCCTCTCGCTCCTGCTGACGTCGCCCATTGGGGAGCAGTTGAAGGAGAACGCCCACAAGAACCAGCGCAGCCTGGTTCACGAGTTAGAGTCGAATCTGATTCTGTTCAACAAACACATCCCAACAGAACGGGTGATGGAACTGGCGGAAGCCAGTCAGCGCAACCCTGACCAGATGCTGGTGCGTCTGGTGCTCCTGGGGTTGCGGGTGTATGAGCGGGCGATCGCTCGCATGGAATCTGAAATCGAAGGGACAAGCTACGTACCCTGAGCATTAAAGATACATTTAAAGTATCCGGTTACTGAGTTCTAAGTCTGTATTGGTTAATATCCGTGATCCCCCACAGGGAAGTATTTAAGGCTGGGAGCAGAAGCTTCTGGCTGGCTTTGCTGTGCTTCAGGTCTCACAGAACTTCTAGACTCAAACTCGCCCGATGTATTTCAGGTAACAATGAGCCGATACCTGACAAGACGATATGCCACTGTTACCTGGATAGAGGCACTCCGGCTGGCACTGCTCGATCAAACACCCATTGAGGAGATTCGCTGTTCTCCACAGGTCGAGTTGGTTCACCGCACGGAGTGGTGGGCGTGGTGGTCGGATGAGGTGCTGACGGTGGCGATCGGATTGCCGGAAGAGTTGCAGCCTCAAGCACTGACTCCTGATGCAGTTGAGTTAATTGATGACGTGTTTCTCAGCGATACGCCTCAGCCTCAGTGTGGTTGGGCAACCCTGGCGCACGTACAGCGCATTTTGAGGATTGAGCGAATCGTCGTTCAACAATCTGGAGTAACTAATCGGTTAGGAAGATGGGAGGAACTGGCTGTTGAATTTCACGATGGGAGGCAAGAAATTCTCTACCGCCTTTGGATCGGTTTTGAGGAAGGATACTGGTGTGATATTAGGGTAGAACCACCTGAAGAATGACTCTAAAGTTCTTCGTGTAGACTCATGGGAACCTTGAAAAATTGCTTAAGCTGGGTCTTGAGTTGAGACAGGTGTGAGAACATAGTCAAAGAGCCAACAAGGGTGAAGACTGATGAGCCAAAGCGAATTTTGGAACTGGGAAAAACGCCAAGCCAAACTGACGCAGAAGAAGGATTTACTGGTGCGGCTCAACCAGATTGTCCCTTGGGAAGCCTTCCGGCCAACATTGGAGAAGATTCATGATAAGCCCCGCAAGAGCAAAGCGGGACGCAAAGCAATCGATGTCGTGGTGATGTTCAAACTCCTGGTTTTGCAACAGTTGTACAACATCAGCGATGAGGAACTGGAGTATCAGGTGAGCGACCGTCTGTCGTTCATGCAGTTCATGGGGTTTAGCTTGGCCGACGAAGTTCCTGATGCAACCACAGTCTGGTTATTTCGCAAACAACTGAGTGAGCAAGGACTGATTGAGGCGCTATTCGAGCAATTCGATGGGTATCTAGTCGAGCAGGGCTATGCGGCCAGAGGGGGTCAGATTGTGGATGCGACCTTGATTCCTGTGCCCAAGCAACACAACAGCGACCGGGAAAATCAGCAACTCAAGCAGGGCGAAATTCCTCAAGCGTGGCAGGACAAGCCGCATCAACTGGCGCAAAAAGACACAGACGCTCGGTGGACGAAGAAGCGGGGTGTGAGTCATTTTGGGTACAAAAACCATATCAATATCGATGCTGAGTACCGTTTGATTCGGCAGTATCAAGTCACCGATGCAGCGGTGCATGATTCGCAGGTGTTGGGCTATTTACTGGACGACGACAATGAGTCAGATAGGTTGTGGGCGGACAGTGCTTACCGCAGCGAGGCGATTGAGGAGGTGTTGGAGTTGATGGGCTTTGACAGTCAGATTCATGAGCGTTCCTACCGCAATCGTCCGCTCACAGAAGTGCAACACCAGTCGAATCGCACCAAGTCAAAAACCCGCTCTAGAGTCGAGCATGTGTTTGGTGCCTGGATCATGCAAATGGGTGGCAAGTTGGTGCGAGTCATCGGAATGGTGCGGGTCAAGGCGTACTTGGGGCTGAAGAATTTGACCTACAACTTGATGCGCTACACGTTTTTACAAACGCAAGCAGCCGATTAAGCACCCGGATGGGGGGAACTCTATTTTGATTCATACTTGTCCACACCTGTTGTTCATCTCAAGAGCTGACAACTGCTCAGTGGAGCCGCGATATCTCTGTCTCATTTGAGACTCTATCTGGTCAAAATTCAATTTTTCGAGGTTCCCTCATACCAATTTTGTGTGAAATTGAATTGAATTAGGAGTCACCATAAGAGGGCAACGTCCCCTTATGGTGACTCCGCCCTTACACCCCTTTAATGTGCAGGTTCATACAGCGCTTTGCGCTGAGATTGAACCAAAATTTTTGTTGAGAGCCGCGCGGAGCGCGGCTCTCAACAAAAATTTTGCG
>JBIKWV010000465.1:0-4652 GCA_044356135.1 Elainellaceae cyanobacterium | reverse complement strand
AGGGTGGCTCTGGGGTCAAATACCTGCGGGTGTAGCGTATCGGGCGGCGGCAGGTACTCACCATTCTCGTCCTGGTTGTTCTGCATGGTGGCTGCCAGCATCATGGTTTTGTGCATCGCACCGTCTACGTCTACCTGAGCCAGCCCAAACCGCTGCGGATTCAGATTGAGCAATCCCGGCGTTTCGCCGTTGTTGGGGGAGGGCAGAGCCAGAAAGTAGCGGCTGCTGGAGCCAAAACCGACATGGGCGTAGACGGTTTCGATGGGAGCCAGCGTGGGGAGGCTGCTCCACTGCCAGCCAGGGGTGGCTGCAACGACGCTGAAGATGCCGGAGGAGGTTAGCGGGACAGCTTCTTTGGGCAGCTCGATGTCCAGCACGAGACCCAGCGCCCGCAGCAGGTTCGGGTAGGAGTTGAGGGAACTGAGCACCTGATGGAAGTCCAGCAGGTTGTCAAAATCGGGTGGATGATCGGCGATCGCCGGTCCCGGTGGCAGGTGGTGGTAGACCGCAAATTCCTGGGCAGCGGCCTGATGCAGTGGAGAGAGTTGGCGGTCGCGGACCAGTGAGCTGGTCTGATAGAGTCCTTCCGCGTCGAGCGCCTGGTTACGCAGGGGGGTGAGAATGCGCCGCAGAACTGCTCTGCCGTTGTCGCGGTAGTAATCCCACAGGTTGTCGCTCCAGCCAACGGACAGACCTTCGACCAGTCCCTGGAGCTTATGGTAGTTGCCCCCCTCATCTTGCTGGCGATCGCCCCTATCCGGCAGCGCCAGTTCGACGCTGGCCCGTTGGTAGAGTCCCTTGATCAGTGAGAGAACGGCACGGTTGGAATAGGAGATGATGTTGTGTTCTGAGTAGTCGTCGAAGGTGTGCGATCGCACCAGCGTCGTCTCTTTGAACATTGCCTCCCAGAGGTTGGGCTGCAAACTTTCGGTGTTGATGGCAGCGTCCGTTTCAACGCCTTCGCAGCGGAGGGTGAGGGTGAGGCCATTTTCCTTCAGCAGGCGCGTCCACTGAAGCCAGTCGGGGAAGGTGCTGAGGCGATCGTTGGGGGTATCTCCAAACAGGCGTGGCGACACGTAAATGGAGAGCGGCATGGTTTCAGGGTCAACGCTAATTCCGCGTGGCGCAACCGTAAATAAAATCGTCTGGTTTGCCATTGGTCGGGTCTCCCAATTGTTATTCGATGGTGGATGGATGTTGGGTCAGAGCCTGTTCCCTTCCCTTTGGAAGGATGGCGGGGGTGTCAGGCGAACGCCATTGCGTATTCATTCCACGCAGGTTCTTCCCACACCTGGGCAAATGTTGGATCACCACTGCTGCTGCCAAACTCTTTCTCAACCGAGATTTCAATCGATTTGCTGAAGAACAGCACTTCGACTTTGACCGTCAGGGTGGCCCGTCCGTAGGCTTTGCCGGGGTCTTTGTAGGTGAAACTGAGGTTGAATTCCAGCGAGATGGAGATCAGTCCCAGCACCGACAGTTCGCCACCCATGCGGAAGTAGCCGGAGAGGGTGGCGGCGTTGTAGTCTTTGCCCTCAACGGTGCGACGCTCCAGCTTGAAATAAATCCCTGCCATGATGTGAACGCCGCCACTGGCAACGCCCAGATTGATCGAGGCAGACGCGCCAAACTCGAAGGCCGCTTCAACGACGCGCACAGCTTTGGTGTCGAGCTGGAGCCGAAAGAAGCCGCCGCCGCCAAAGAAGGCGATCGTTAAATTGAACGGGTGCTCGCGCTCAGAAATATTGAAATCAAACAGCGGACTACCGTCCAGAAACGGTAGCGTCAGCGCAGCGCCCAAACTCACATCTTTGAGGGCGAAGACCCCCACCTCGACGGGCGGCAGTCCGATTGCAAATCCAGCACGAATCGCAGGCTGCGGTGTCAGTTCCAGACTTGGCCCATCGCCAAACAGAGCAGGCGGAATAATGTTCTTGAGTTCGTTGACAAACTCCAGATCGCCCTCGAATTGCAGCGGGTCATCGCCCTTGAGCTGGACGTTGACCTCGATTTTTTTACCCGTTTCTGCACGGAAGCTGAAGGCATCAAAACTCAGTTTGACAACTTTCAGAAACCGCAGATAAAAGCGGGTTAACGTGCCTGTGAACAGCGATCGCCCCTTTGATCCATCGATCGGTTGCTCTATTACCCCCTGAATCTCCAGCTCCGAGCCAGCTTCTCGAATGAAGCTAAAGAAGCCAACGTCAACATCTTTGATATCGGGTTTCCAATTCAGCTTGACGTTGGGTGGACTTGCCTGCGGGAAGAACTGAACATTCGGTGCATTGGCATACGTGCCCGTCACCAGCAGATCAATCAGTTTGATCTTGCCGAACAGGGTTGCGGTGTCGGCAACATCCGCAAAGAAGTCACCGGGGTCAAAGGTATTGGCTGCGGCTTTGGTCAGATTGCCTGCAACCGCCCCCAGCTTGCGGGTCACTCCCGTAATGGACAGATTGGGCGTGGCAATACCACCCCCCTTGTCTGCTGAAAAGGTAGACTGCACCTTGTTGACCAGTTCGGCAAACACTTCATTGCCGCCATCAAATCCGCCAGTGACATAATTCTCGTAATACTGAATTTCCGTTGGCGTTGACGTTCCCGTTAATTGCTCAACTGCCGTCAGATTGACTGATGCTTTTGCCAACTTCGGTATAAATTTTGCAATCGCAGCGCTATCCGTGTCGAAGTAGAGCGATCGCGTTGTCAGGGTTGTATTATCACTGCCATCGCTGCGATCAGCGTAGGTGATGGATTGTCCGGGGACGGGGCAGGCGCGGCGATCGCCCGATGCGCGATAAACCCGCTGAATGGATGTGACGGCATCGGCAACGGAGGCATCACTGTTGGGCACAAAAACCAGCGCTGCGGTAAAGTCAACGGGGTGATTTTCACTGTCCTGCCCGATCGCATGAAACTGAAAATCGCGGCCTCCGACTCGAATCCAGAATGAGTACTGCGGGTCACCCGGTCGGGGAGGCGTGCTTCTGAACGGTGCAGGGTCAGGAAAATCAATGTCGGGCGTCATTAGCGTGGTCAGACGCACCCGCTTCAGCGGCATTCTCCGCCCCCCCTGGGGCAGCGCCTCCTGGGTGTCGTTCGCCTGGGTATAGTCTTTCTGCGGCTGACGCACGACAATAAACATCCGCTGCTCCAGATAAGCCACGGGCGTTCCATTCACCTGATTGAACTTGCGCTCCGTTACCTTGACCAGCGCCGCCCGGTGCCCAAACGGATACAGGTAGCCTTCATAGACAATCCGCACGTAGTGATCGCGCCCCTGGGTGGCAACATGAACCCACTCGGAGAGATTCAGTGCCTGCCCCGGATCACCCAGACGGATCAGACGATCATTGGTTGGCGCAACAGTCACATCACCCCGGCCTTCAACCTGTACCTGGCGCAGCGCTGGATTGAGCAATGCCATCAGATCAAGCGCTGGCTCAGCGTCAGGTGCAGCAGGTTCAACCTCCATCTGGCTCAGTTCTGCAGCCTGGAGCGGATTGATGGGAAAGGGTCTGTCAGGAATACGATCGACGGGAATGCGGCCAATCGGGGGCCGACCGATGGGAGGAGGGTCAATCGGGATAAGAATTCTGGGAATCCACTCAACGGGCGGATTCCAGTTGCCCCGTGATTTCAACCAACCGCCCAGTGAGGACAGCATGACCTGTTCTGCATAGACGGGCTTCGGCTGGTAGGTCGTGAAATCCCGCATTCCTCTAACGAAACCGCGAAAGGCAGAGGTGAGAATGACCAGTTCATGGCGATCGCGCCGATTCATCGCCGTCAGAGTTGGTTGTCCTCCCCAACTATCGAGCTGGCCCAGAACTGGCCAGGTGCCTGTTGTGGAATAGTTCGATGTGTAGTCGGGTGACCAGATCGCCCGCAGCGGTGCGGGACTGGTCTTGGATAGTTCCGTCAACTGTTCTCCATCCTGCTGCGTCAGTCGGGTGTGCCAGAGTTCGGTACGACCTGCATGGGTTTGGGGAGAAAGCGCGTGTGTCCACCGTACAGTCCCGTTGGGCGACAGCACCAGACGGTAGGGCATTTCCAGCGCGGTTTCGGTTTCACCGGGAGGGGCGATCGCCGGGACGTTGGCCAGTTCTGCTGGCGTGGGTGGGTCTGCGATCGCCGCAATCGGAGATACGCTCAGCTCTAGATTGCTCCAATCCAGCAGACCCTCTGTGGTGTAAGGAATGCTTGGGTTGCTGTTGGCGGGGATTTTGAACACCAGCCGCGAGGGTTGGGCCATGCGCGATCGCGCCCTGCCTGGCATCTGTGAGCCTGCTGTTGCTCCAGGGGGTTGGTTCGCAGGTTTACTGCGCTCATCGGGTGGCGGCTGAGCACCGCCTGGCTGGCTGGCGTAGAGGGCTTCTTCGGCAATCGTTTGGGGCGGAAACTGCACAATCAGATAGGCGACCTGTGCGGCATCCTCCGGCACCAGCACGGGATGACCAGGGATACTGGTGTCTAGCGCCAGGTTTCTAAATTCAATTTGTAGATTGAGCAAGTCATCTGGGCGGATGACAGCAACAGTAAAGACCATGATCTTTCCTCCAGATCATCAGACTTAAGGAGTAGCAAGGGATTTGCCATAAAATAAAATCCCAGTAGAATCCCAGTTTTCGCCTGACGCGGCTCCGCTGCGT
>JBIKWV010000463.1:0-4654 GCA_044356135.1 Elainellaceae cyanobacterium | reverse complement strand
CTGCATCAGGGACTGGGCGATCGCCTCCACAAACTGGGTGCGCGGCAACCTGATCCATTCGCCCGTCGTCGGGCATTTACCTTGGTACCAGTAGCAAACCGATGAATCATCTTCTGATACCTGCAGAAAGGCTGAAAGCGGATGAATCAGAGTCATACCGTCAGTTCAATAATTTCGGCCTGGACTGATTCGCCCTCAATCTGCATCCGCGCCACCGAGATCGGCAACTTAAATCGTCTGGGCCCAGCACTGCCGGGATTGAGAAACAGGGTATCCCCCCGCTCCTGAATTGAGGGTTTATGAGAATGGCCGCAAATCACTACGCGAATTCCCTTCACCTGCGGTACAAAGTCTAACTCCTGAATAATATGCAGGATGTGAATCCCCACGTCCTCCAGTGTCAATGTTTGCCGTTCGGGAATCTCCTGTGCCCAATCACCCACATCGTTGTTTCCCCGCACTGCAACGACCGGGGCGATCGCCCGTAGCCCCTCCAGCACCTCTGGTTCACCAATGTCTCCGGCGTGCAGAATCAGTTCGCTGCCTTCTAAAGCGGCGATCGCCTGAGGCCGCAGAAGCCCGTGCGTATCAGAAATAACGCCTACTTGCATGGTGCTTTTTCAGAGGGATTGCAGAACGGAATCTTTTCCATTCTACAAGTCCCTGCTGTCAGGCCGGGGTGCAGGGGTGTCCGAACCAAAATGGCGACGACTATCGCTTTCCCAATGGTCACCTGTTTGAAGCGATCGCCTGATTTAATAAAAAAAGAAACCGCGATCGATCCCCTATGACTGAACCCACTATTGGCGTTGCAATTATCGGTACTGGCTTTGGCCAGAAAATTCACATCCCCGGTTTTCAGGCGCACCATCGGACTCAGGTGGTCGCCGTCTACCACCGGGATTTGCAGAAAGCGGAGGCGATCGCCCACTCCCACGGCATTCCTAACGCCTATAGCAACCTGGATCAACTATTGGCCTCGCCAGAAATCCAGGCCGTCAGTATCTCTACGCCGCCCTTTCTGCACTATGAGCAGGCGAAAGCCGCCATCCTGGCCGGAAAGCATTTGCTGCTGGAAAAGCCCACCACAATGTCCGTTGCGGAGGCGCAGCAGTTGCAGGAGAGGGCGATCGCCAATAACGTCGTCACCGCGCTGGATTTTGAGTTTCGCTTTGTCCCTGCGTGGCAGCGGCTAGCGGAACTGCTGGCGGAGGAGTTTGTCGGCAAAGTGCGGTTTGTCAAAGTGGATTGGCTGGTCTCCGGTCGGGCCGATCCCAGTCGCGTGTGGAACTGGTATGCCCGCAAAGATCAGGGGGGTGGCGCATTGGGGGCGATGGGTTCCCATACGTTTGACTACATCGCCTGGCTATTTGGTCGCGCCAGACGGCTCTGGGGTAGCCTCAGCACCACAATTCCCACGCGACCCGATGCCGCTGGCGTTCAGCAGCCCGTCACTTCTGACGACGCCTGTAGCATTCTGCTGGAGCTGGAGGACGGAACTCCCTGCCAGATTGCCTTAAGTTCGGTGACCTACCAGGGACGGGGCCACTGGCTGGAGGTGTATGGCGATCGCGGCACTTTAATCCTGGGTAGCGATAACCAGACTGATTATGTCCACGGATTCAAGCTCTGGGCGGCAAAAGCAGGCGAGACTCTGACTGAAGTTCCGATTCCTGAACGACTGGAGTTCCCAAAAACCTACCCCGATGGTCGCCTTGCTCCCTTTATTCGGGTCGTCGATAATTGGGTCAGGGCGATCGACCAGAGCACCCCACTGACGCCTTCACTGGAGGAGGGCATTTACTCCCAACTGTTAATGGATTTGACCCATCAGTCGAACCAGACCGGAAGCTGGGCGATCGTCAATTCTCGTTAGAACCCTACTTCACCAGATCCGGGAACACCTGCTGCACGGCAGGATGCACCAGTTGATGATCCTTTACGTTCAGGCCCTTTGCCAGTGCCTCATCCATGTCCAGCGCCTTGAGGCCATAATTCGCCAGCTTCACCGCATAGGGCAGCGTGCTGTTGTTCAGCGCCTGAGTTGCGGTCCAGGGAACGGCTCCCGGCATGTTGGGCACCCCGTAGTGGACGACGCCGTACTCCTCATAGGTGGGATGACTATGGGACGTGGTGTGCATTGTTTCAACGCAACCTCCCTGGTCCACCGCGACATCGACGATAACCGAGCCAGGACGCATTTGCTGCACCAGCGTCTTCGGCACCAGGATGGGGGCACGACGACCGGGAACCAGTACCGCGCCGACGAGCAAATCGGCCTGGGGAACGGCTTCCTCAATGTGCTGAGTACTGCTGTGAATCAGTTCCACTCGCGAGCCAAATAGGGTTTCCAGGTAGGCCAATCGTTCCACATTAATGTCGAAAAGCTGGACTCTGGCCCCCATGCCAACCGCAATTCGGGCTGCTTCAGTGCCGACCACACCGCCTCCCAACACCACAACGTTGGCGGGGCGCACACCGGGAACGCCGCCCAACAGAACGCCTCGACCCCCTTGCTGGCGCTCCAGATAGCGTGCGCCAAACTGGACGGAGAGCCGTCCGGCAATGATGCTCATGGGGGTGAGCAGAGGTAGCGAGTGGTTGGGGAGTTCGACGGTTTCGTAGGCGATCGCCACCACCCCAGATCTCATCAACTGTTCGGTCAATTCCCGTGCTGCGGCCAGGTGCAAGTAGGTGAAGATAAGCTGGCCTTTTTGCATCAGGGAGTATTCTGGCGACAGTGGTTCTTTGACCTTCACCACCATCTCCCGATTCCAGGCATCTTCAGCGCTGGGAACAATCTTTGCGCCCGCCTTCTCATACGCCTCATCAGCAAACCCGGAACCAATGCCTGCCTGAGTTTGTACCGATACGGTGTGTCCCGCGTCGCTCAACACTCGGACACTGGCAGGACTCAGGCCCACGCGGAACTCCTGATCCTTGATTTCCTTTGGCACACCGATTTCCATGTGCAACCTCAGCTAGATAATGCTTAACCATAATCGATAGCTCTAGCTTAGATCTGTCGCCTCCGTAGCCCCATCACCCGACTGGTGGACACGAATTGGTGATTTCTACCAAATGTTACGAGTTGCGTAACATTGGGGTGGCTCCAGATCCCCGGCTTCTCGTGGATACGCATGATCATTGGGGACTCACCCGCAAGAAGCTGGGGAGCTTTCCCCGATGACTACTGAATCCACAGTCGATTTGACAGGATGTGTAGCACGTTTCAGCAAAGGACATTAGAATGAAGCTGTCCGTCGTAAAGTTTTGTGAAGCCTCCATGACTCAAACTCCTCAACCCACGGTTACACCGAAGCTCGAAGATCCAAAGTTTGGTTTTAACGACTACGCAGAACGCCTTAATGGTCGGGCTGCCATGATTGGTTTTGTGGTTACGCTGGCGATCGAATATGTGACGGGTCAGGGTCTGCTGTCCTGGTTGGGTCTGTACTAACGTAAACAAAAAAGCGAACAGGGCCGCTCACCAAGTGAGCGGCCCTGTTCGCTTTTATATTCTATGCGGCACTGGCGGCTGAAAAGTATGGTTTACCCACTTACCCGGTACTTGTGAATATTTTGCCCCCACCCAGGGCGGTTGTAATCCGCGATCGCTACGAATCTAATTTCATGGGACTACAGGCACGACAGGATTATCGAGTTATTAATCTGTGGGAAGTCGAAGCTGCAATTGTGTTTGAGCAAGCGTTAGACGCTCTACTGCCCTTTGTGCCAGTTCTGAGAAATGGTGGGGATGCTGTTGTGGTACAGCAAGCACTGAATCAATTACGGGAAGACGAACAATTGGTGGAGTTGGAGTCTCTGCTGGCATTTTTTGCTAGTTTTGTGTTGGACAGCAATGTTGTACGGCAAATCATGAGGTGGAATATGGCAGTGCTGCGCGAGTCACCCTGGTATCAGGAAATTCTTAAGGAAGGTGAGCGAAGAGGCAGACAGGAAGGCAGACAGGAAGAAGGGCGATCGCTCATCTTCAAACAACTTAACCGTTTGGTGGGAAACCTGTCACCAGAAACCACTGCCCAAATTGAGGCACTCTCCATTGAACAACTGGAAGATTTTGGCGAAGCGCTGTTGGATTTTACACAACAGGAGGAGTTGACGCGCTGGTTGGAACGCAACGCCTGGTCGAGGAAATACTTCTCTGGAAAGCTTTCCGCTTGTGCCGCCGCTGCTCCAGCAGAGAACAAGGTTTTTCGCTAGGCTTAAGGTTGAACGCCTCACCTTTTAATCTCCACTCGCCATGATCGCTCAAACCTTCACTTCCCCCCTCCTCAAAATTGGTGAAGTTGCAATCCTCAGTGGATTACCGATTAAAACGTTGCGCTATTACGACGAAATTGGGTTGCTCTTGCCGACGGTGGCGCGATCGCAAACGGGATACCGCCTGTTCGACCGTCAGGTTCTCAACCGATTGGCCTTTATCAAACGGGCGCAGTCTCTAGGACTCAGCCTGCAAGAAATTCGCGAGATTCTGGGAGTCCACGATCAGGGGCATCTGCCCTGTGGTGAAGTGCGTCAGCACCTGGTGGCTAAAATTGACAGCATCAACCAGCAAATTGCTGAACTGGAGATGCTGCGATCGGAGCTTCAGGGGATTCTGTCGGGCTGGCAGGAGTTTGAAGGGAGCGAT
>JBIKWV010001065.1:0-4655 GCA_044356135.1 Elainellaceae cyanobacterium | reverse complement strand
CTTCAATCAGGTGGGCGGACGTGGGGGGGATCCGGGCTTTAACCAAACTTTTGGGGGACGAGGCGGCGGCGGCATTACTGGTGCGTCGGGTGGCGCGGATGCCGATATTTTTGGTGGTGCGGGCGGTGCAGGTGGACAGGGTGGCGGTGGCGCAGGTTTAGGCGGTGCCATTTTTGTGCGTAGCAGTAATCTTAGGGTTCGCAACAGTCTATTTCAAAACAACACGGTGATCGGGGGGACAGGAGCAAATGCTGGAGGTGCCGAAGGACAAAGTATTTTTGGCTTTGAGAGTACGGTACTGCTGCAAAATAATCAGCTTGACAATAGAGCACTTGTTGGGACGGGGAGTTCCTTTAGAGACATCACTCCGCTGGTCAGTGTTGCTGCCAGCCGCACGACACTGACAGAAGGTAACACTCTAGCCTTTACCTTTTCCCTTGATGAACCCGCCCCAGCAACCGGACTGACAATTAATTATCAGATTGGTGGGACAGCGATCGCCGCTGGCAACCCCAATGCTGATCACACTTTCGCAACAGGGTCGATCACGATTCCCGATGGGCAGCGCAGCTTCGTACTCAATGGCAGCATTCTCAACGATACAATCCCAGAACTGGATAAAACGCTGACCTTCCAACTGCTGGCTGGCGCTGACTACCAAATAAACTCAGCACCGATCGCGATCACCATCGAAGATGACGATTTGTTCAAAATTCGAGGGACTGGCGGCAACGATATCTTAACGGGAACGGTAGCCGCTGAACAAATGAACGGCAATGCAGGTAATGACACGATCGACGGTAACGGTGGCAACGACTTCATCTTTGGCGACGCAGGGGACGATCGCATCCTCTGGGATAGCGGCGACGGCAACGATTTGATTAACGGCGGGGACGGCAACGATACGCTCGTGTTTAATTGCTCGAATCAGGGCGATCAACTGATCGTTCAGCAAGCGCCCAACAACACGCTGCAACTGCTTCGCACTCGCCCGGTTGCCGTTGATTTGAAAGCCACCAATATCGAACGGCTGGAAATCAACTGCTTAAACGGCAGCGACGGTGTGGTAATTCGCGATACTGCTGCGACAGGCATTGCTCTCATCCGCGTCACGGGCGGCGGCGGCGGGGATACGATTACAGGCATTGGTGCAACTGCAACGCTAGAGCTGGTAGGCAACAACGGCGATGATGTGCTGACCGGAGGTAGACGCAACGACCAGCTTCAAGGCGGCGTTGGACGTGACTCGTTTGTGTTCAACAGCAATCGCGCGTTTAACACTGCCGATTTAGGAGTCGATCGCATTCTCGATTTCGTCCGGGGGAGCGATCGCATCGTCCTCGACCAGACTACCTTCGGCAATATCGCCACCAGCCAGATTGCGATCGTGGCTGATGATGCGATCGCAGCAACCAGCGCGGGTTTGATTACCTACAGCCGCGCTACAGGCAATTTGTTCTTTAACCAAAACGGTGCGGCGGCTGGATTCGGGACAGGCGGACAGTTTGCCACTGTGCAGAATAACCCAGCCCTAACGGTGAACGATTTCCAAATTGTGGCTTAGGGAATTAGCAAGGGATTAGGACTGAAGATTTGCCAGTTTTAATCGGTTAAACCGCTTGCATGAATTCCGAGTTATCTAATTATTTCTTTGTGGAGATTATACCATGAATTGCCCACAGTCCCCTGGGGTTTCAACTCAGATTGCGTCCGTTGATCGCTTTACAATGCGTGAGCGCGCCTCAGAACTGGTCATTCTCGATGCGCAGTTGGAGGATCTTGATACTTTAATCGCTGGCATTGACTCCGGTATTCCAGTAATTGTCCTGTCTCCCGATAGGGATGGCATTACTCAGATGAGTGAGGCTTTATGCGATCGCACCAATATCACTGCTTTGCACATTCTCTCCCACGGTTCTCCTAGCAGCGTTCAATTGGGCAACAGCTATCTTACCCGTCACACCTTGGAGTCTTATGCGGATCAGATTCGCCAGTGGCGATCGGCGTTTGCCTCCAATGCCGAAATTCTGCTTTACGGTTGTCAAGTAGCCGCTCATCCGACCCATGCTGGGGAGATTGATACCTCGCTGTTGTATGAGTTGCAGAAATTGACTGGCGCACGCATTGCTGCTTCGAGTACAGTGATCGGCGATGCGGCGCAGGATGGCAACTGGGTGCTGGATGTGCAAACTGGGGAAATTTTCACGCCCCTTGCCCTCACCCCGCTGGCGCAACAATCCTATCGCGGGCTACTGGCTACCTTTACCGTTAATTCCGGTCAGGACCCGTTAAGTTTTGACCCTAACGACGAGGAACTGGGCTTGCGAGAGGCGATCCTTTTGGCGGAGTCCTCACCCGGACGCGACACGATTGTGCTCTCGACCGATGTGAACAATTTACTTGCCCCCTTACCACCCCTTCTGCGAGGTAATGACATCGATTTTGTAGGCAACAACCACAAAATCAGCGGGGCTAGAAGCCAGATGTTTACTGTGGATGGAGCCAATGTCTCATTCCAAAACATGACTCTGGCGAATGGAGTTGCGCGAGGCGGCGATGGTTTGAACGGTGGTGGTGGTGGTGGTGGCTTTGGCGGTGCCTTATTTGTCACTCAAGGTACAGTCCTGGTGAACAGGGTCACCTTTACAAATAATCAGGCCATTGGTGGGGATGCGCTCGGTTTTGCAGGTAGCGGTGGCAATGGCGGCAATGATTCTGGCAGCGGCTTCAATGGCGGTGGTGGTGGACGGGGTGGTAGGAGCTCTCTTCCAAATCTCTTGGGGGGTAGCGGTGGTCAAGGTGGCGTTGCATCGGGGAGTGTTGAAGCGCTCCAGGGACGGGATGGCAGGGTCGGGATCGGGAACCAGGGAGTTTTCGGTGGTGGCGGCGGTGCGGGTGGCGGCGGTGCGGGTGGCGCAGGCGGTGCGGGTTTGTTTCGAGCCAGTGGCGGCGGTGGCGGCGGTGGTAACGGTGGCATTGGCGGGATTGGCGGTGGCGGCGGTGGCGGCGGTGGCGGCGGTGGCGGCGGGGCCAATGTGCTTGGTGGTCAAGCAGGAACTGGAGGGAATCCGGGTTTGGGTGGACTGGGCGGCTTTCGTGGCTTTGGTGGTAGGGGTGGCGACGGTTCCAGAGGGGGAAATGGTCAGACCACCTTTAATGGCGACAGCCCCGGCGCAGGTGGTAGAGGTGGTCAGGGTGGCGGAGGAGCGGGGCTAGGGGGAGCAATCTTTGCTGCATTAGGCACCGTAACTATTGTGAATAGTGACTTTATCGGCAATCGTGCCATTGGGGGAACAGGCTTTGAAAATGGCAAGGGTTTCGGTGCTGCAATTTTTAACTTCAATGCCGACCTCACTGTGGCTGGGCTAACCTTTCAGGGCAACACCGCAACCACTGGAGTCAACTTATTTACGACTCTTGGGAGGACGACAGAAATTCCCCTTCCTACGGCATCCATTCAAATGCCAAATACCGTTGCCGAAAACAGCAGGCAACCTGTGCTTGCTACAGTTAGCCTCTCCAGCCCTTTCCCTGTGGATGTTCTGGTGAATTACACTGTCAGCGGCAGTGCTACCCCAGGGCAAGATTTCCAAACGCTTCCCGGCAATGTGCTGATTCCCACTGGAGCAACCACCGCCACCATTCCCATTCAGACCATTGATGATCAATTGTTTGACCCCAACGAATCGTTGAACATTGCCCTCACCTCCGGTAGAGGCTATACGATCAGTGCCACAGCATCCTCGTCAACGTTAGCGATCGCCGATGACGAACTTATTATCAACGGCACGGATGGCAACGATCGCCTCACAGGCTCCGCCGCAGTTGAGCAAATTAATGGCAGAAACGGCAACGATACGATCGATGGCAATGGCGGCAACGACTTCATCTTTGGCGATGCAGGGGACGATCGCATCATCTGGGATAGCGGTGACGGCAACGATTTGATTAATGGTGGTGCGGGCAACGATACGCTGGTGTTCAACTGCTCGAATCAGGGCGATCAACTGATCGTTCAGGGATCTCCTAGTAACACGCTGCAACTGCTTCGCACTCGCCCGGTTGCGGTGGATCTGAAGGCAACGAACATCGAGCGGCTGGAAATCAACTGCTTGAACGGCAGCGATGGTGTGGAAATCCGCGATACTGCTGCGACAGGTATTGCTGTCATCCGCGTCACGGGCGGTGGCGGGCGCGACACGCTCACCGGCATTGGCGCAACTGCAACGCTAGAGTTGGTAGGCAACACCGGAGATGATGTGCTGACTGGAGGTAGACGCAACGACCAGCTTCAAGGCGGCGCTGGACGTGACTCGTTTGTCTTCAACAGCAATCGTGCGTTTAACACCGCCGATCTGGGAGTCGATCGCATTCTTGATTTCGTCCGGGGGAGCGATCGCATCGTCCTGGATCAAACCACCTTTGGCACGATCAACACCAGTCAAATTGCGATCGTGGCTGATGATGCGATCGCAGCCACCAGTGCGGGGTTGATTACCTACAGCCGTGCCACAGGCAATTTGTTCTTTAACCAAAACGGCGCGGCGGCTGGATTCGGGACAGGCGGACAGTTTGCCACTGTGCAGAATAACCCAGCCCTAACGGTGAATGATTTCCAAATCGTGGCGTAGGTAAATATTACCTCGGTGATCAAA
>JBIKWV010000462.1:0-4663 GCA_044356135.1 Elainellaceae cyanobacterium | reverse complement strand
TACTTGAACAGCCGGAGGATGATCTGCCCGCTGTGCCCGTTGAGGCCACTGTGGTAGATGGCGACTACGAGATTCCCTACGCGCCCGATCGCCCCCCCGAAGCCGAGGTCACCTACAACACCGATGATGGCCAGGTGCAGAAGTACCCCTTCTTCCGGGGACGTGGCCTGCAGGACGGTACGCTGGCCTGTTTCCAGATGCTCGCCAAGCACCTGAATGTCCCCTTCCGCCGGGACGTGGTTAAGCGCGTTCTGGTCAGCCAGATGGAGCGTATGGGTGGGTTGTCGCTGGATCTGTGTGGGGCGATCGCCGAAATGATGGGCCTCAGCGCTCAGTTAGTCATGGTGCCTGCCCAGTCTGTGGGACGACTGGAAGCCCCCGCGATGGTGAAGTGGCAGGACCGCATGGTGCTGTTCTACCAGATCAGCGACAAGCAGATTGTCATCGCCGACCCGGAACTGGGGATCATCAAGCGCAAACCATCGGAATTCATCGAGACCTGGGGACAGCAGGGCGAGGTGCTGCTGCTGAAAGCCACCAAACAGACTCCCCAGAAGCGGTTCAACCTGGACTGGTTCCTGCCCTCCATCAAAAAGCATCGTCGGGTGCTGATCGAGGTGTTCGTCGCCTCCTTCTTCGTCCAGCTCTTTGCCCTGGCCAACCCGCTGATGGTACAGGTGATTATCGATAAGGTGATCGTCCAGAAAAGCGTCGATACCCTGCAAATTTTGGGTTTCTTCCTGCTGGCGATCGCCATCTTTGAGGCCATCCTCAGCAGTCTGCGAACATACCTGTTCGTCGATACCACCAATCGCATTGACATGGCGCTGGGGTCAGAAATCATTGACCACCTGCTGCGACTGCCGCTCCGCTACTTCGAGAAGCGCCCGGTGGGGGAACTTTCCACCCGCATCGGCGAACTGGAGAACATCCGCAGCTTCCTGACGGGCACCGCCCTGACCGTGGTGCTGGATGCCGTGTTCTCGGTGGTCTACATCGTGGTCATGTTCATCTATAGCTGGATTCTGGCACTGGTGGCGCTGGCGACGATTCCCTTCTTCATCGGGCTGGCGTTCATTTCCTCCCCCATCATCCGTAACCAACTACGGGTGAAGGCCGAGCGCAACGCCGAAACCCAGTCCTACCTGGTAGAAGTGCTGTCGGGGATCCAGACCGTCAAAGCACAGAACATGGAGCTACGCGCCCGCTGGCAGTGGCAGCAGCGCTACGCCCGCTACGTCAGCGCTGGCTTCAAAACTGTTCTCACATCCACGACCGCTGGCTCCACCAGTAACTTTCTGAACCAGCTTTCGGGGTTACTGGTGTTGTGGGTGGGCGCTTACCTGGTGCTGAAGGGTGATCTGAGCCTGGGTCAATTAATTGCCTTCCGCATCATCGCAGGCTACGTCACCAGCCCCCTGCTGCGTTTGGCTCAACTGTGGCAGAACTTCCAGGAAGTCGGCCTCTCCATTGAGCGTCTAAGCGACATTGTGGATGCTTCTCCGGAGGCCGACGAGACCGATCGCCTCAACATCCCCATGCCCGCCATCAAGGGCGATGTCACCTACGACAACGTATCCTTCCGGTTTGGCACCTCTGGTCCGCTCCAGCTCACCAACGTTTCATTGGAGTTTCCCGCTGGTGCGTTTGTAGGCATTGTTGGACAGAGCGGTTCCGGTAAGAGTACGATGACCAAACTGCTGCCCCGTTTGTATGATCTGGAACATGGGCGCATTCTGATCGACGGTTATGATATCAGCAAAGTAGAACTCTACTCCCTGCGTCAGCAGATCGGCATCGTGCCCCAGGACACCCTGCTGTTTGAGGGCACCATCCAGGAAAACATCGCCCTGAATGCCCCCGACGCCTCCGCCGAGCAGATCATCGAAGCGGCCAAAACGGCAGTTGCCCATGACTTCATCATGAGCCTTCCGGCTGGCTACAACACCCGCATCGGGGAACGGGGTGCCTCCCTCTCCGGCGGTCAGCGGCAGCGGATTGCGATCGCCCGCACCGTCATGCAGAACCCCCGTCTGCTGATCATGGATGAGGCCACCAGCGCCCTCGACTATGACACCGAACGACGTCTCTGCATGAACCTGATGGAAGCCTTCCGGGGGCGCACGGTGTTCTTCATCACCCACCGCCTCAGCACTATCCGCAACGCCGATATTATCCTGATGATGGATCAGGGTTCCGTCGTAGAAATGGGCACCCACGAGGAACTGATGGGTCTACGGGGTCGCTACTACTGCCTCTACCAGCAGCAGGACACGGAGTCATAATTTTCAACTATGGCAAAAATTCGGGGCGTGGCATTCGGCCTTTAATTTTTGCCCTCTAGCAATCAACAATTTGCCGAATGCCGTGCCCCTAACCCCCATCTGCGTTCATCTGCGTTCATCTGCGTTCCCTCCCCCACCCCCAACCTCCTATGAAACAGCTATTCTCAGGCAACGGAAAAAACGGTAACGGTGCAAATGCCACCGCCAACGATCAAACCAATGACAATGGCCAGGGAACCCAGGGGAATGTACCCATTTTTGGTCAAACTTCCGAAGCGGCTCACGCCCCCACCACCTCAGCCGCCAAGATCAAATCAGAAGCCTTCGACCAGCCCGTGATTCTAAAGCAGACCTCGCTGTTCTCGCGGGCGATCGTCTGGGGCATTGTGGGAGTCACCGCCTTCGTCGTGCTGTGGGCTTCCTTCGCCCGCCTTGAAGAAGCCGTACCCGCGACAGGCAAACTGGAACCGAAGGAATCCGTGCAGCCGATCCAGGCTCCCGTGGGTGGCGTCGTTCAGGAAGTGCTGGTGCGGGATGGCGATCGCGTCCAGAAAGGCCAGGTTTTGATCCGGTTTGATCCCCGCGCATCTAAAGCCCAACGCCAGTCTTTGGAACAAATTCGCAACTCATTAGTACAGGAGAACGCTTTTTACCGCAGCCTGTTCGCGGGAAATGCAGCAACCAGTGCCCCCATCAATCTTCGTCCCGAAGTACAGGCACTGGCAATGAACCGGGTCGCACTGGCCTCCGAGAACCAGACCTATCAAGCCATTCTCAACGGCTCCTCCGGTGAGAATCTCCGTCCCGACCAACGGGCGCGAGTGATGGCTGGACGGGTAGAAGCAAACTCTCGCGCCTCAGCAGCTCAGCTTGAAGTGGCCCAGCTCCAGGAACAGCTTAACCAGGTAGAAGTGCAGCTCCGCGTCGCGCAGCAAACCCTCGCCATTGACCAGCGCATCCTGAATGATGTGGGACCGCTGGTGGAAGAAGGCGGACTGGCGCGAGTGCAATACCTGCGGCAGCAGCAAGAAGCCATGAAAGGCCGCGCCGAAGTACAGCGCCTGATGCAGGAGAAGCAGCGCCTCCAGTTTGCGATCGCCCAGTCTCAGCAGAAGCTCCAGAACACCCTCGCCGTCACTGCCAACGATCTGCTGACCAAGATGGGCGAAAACAGCAAGCGCGTCGCTGAGATTGACAGTCAGTTTAATAAAGCGATCGTTGAGAACGAAAAGCGCATCGCGGAGATCGACAGCCAGCTCAGTCAGGCCAAACTGCAACTGGACTACCAGGAGTTGCGTGCTCCCATTGATGGCGTAGTCTTCGACTTACAGGCTAAAGGGACGGGTTTTGTGGCCAACACCAGCGAACCCATCCTCAAAATTGTTCCCAGCAACAACCTGGTGGCTGAGGTCTACATCACCAACCAGGACATTGGTTTTGTACAGGAAGGAATGCATGTAGATGTGCGAATCGACTCCTTCCCCTTCAGTGAATTCGGCGACATTAAGGGCACGGTCACCCGTATCGGTTCCGACGCCCTCCCCCCCGACCAGATTAATCCCTACTACCGATTCCCGGCACGGGTTGAACTCGATCGGCAAACTCTGAACACCAATGGCAGAGAGATCCCCCTGCAATCGGGGATGTCCATCTCGACGAACATTATTACGCGCGATCGCACGGTCATGAGCATCTTCACCGACCTGTTCAGCCGCCGCGTCGAAAGCCTGAAAAACGTCCGATAAAACAAAAGGGCTGGTGCTCAGCACCAGCCCTTCTTGTTAGATTGACCACCCCAGCGCTGCCGCTACCTGCCCTGCCAGTTGTAGCGGGTCAAACGGTTTGGCAATCACCGCCTTCAGGCCAATCTCCATATACCGACGGCGATCGCTCGCCTGCACCTTTGCCGTCAGCAGCAGTACAGGAATCTCACGGGTCTTTTCCTCCGCCTGAAGTTGCTGGAACGTTGTCACCCCATCCATATCAGGCATCATCACATCCAGGAGAATCGCGTCAGGCTGCTCAACTGCCGCCACCCCAATGCCCTCCTTACCGGAACTGGCGGTCAGCACCTCCCACCCTGCCACCGTCTCCAGACAAATCTGAGCAACCTCCCGGATATACTCCTCGTTATCAATGACTAGAATTCGTTTTCCACTCATGCCCCAAATCATCCACACCGTGGCCGAGTAAGCCGGCACAAACCATTGCTGCTTATCCCGGCATCCTTATTCGTTGTCGATTCTAGCGAGGAGGGAGACATTTAGGGCAAACATGTCAGCAAGTATGCGGGCTAACTTAGGATCGCGAATTCAATAAAACCGAATTGTTTTTGGGAGAGGCGCGACTTCGCCGCGCCTCTCTCAAAAACAATTACA
>JBIKWV010000461.1:0-4664 GCA_044356135.1 Elainellaceae cyanobacterium | reverse complement strand
TTCTTGAAACGCTGACTGCGTCAGCGTTTCAAGAAAAATCGGCGCGATTGAGTCAAAAGTCCAGTAACCTCATCTACTACCTGAAAATGTATACCCTTATACCCCTGTCTCCCTCAGAGTGCTGTAGACCGGGCATAACACTTTATTCAGAATTTATATGCCTACCCTGCTGGTCAAGAATATCCACACCCTCGTCACGATGGATGAAGCCCGACGCGAGATTCGGAATGGCGCACTGCTGGTGCGAGACAACGTAATCGAGCAGGTGGGCACCGTAGAAGAATTGCCCCAGACCGCTGATGAGGTGCTGGATCTCCAGGGGCGGCACGTCGTCCTTCCCGGCCTGGTCAACACCCACCACCATTTCTATCAAACCCTCACCCGTGCCGTTCCTGCCGCCCAGGACTGCGACCTGTTCAACTGGCTGCAAACGCTCTATCTGATTTGGGCGAGGATGACCCCGGAGGCGATCGCCATCAGTGCCCAAATGGCTGCTGCCGAACTGATTCTCTCAGGCTGCACGACCGCCAGCGACCATCTGTACATCTTCCCCAACGGCAGTCGGTTAGATGACGAAATCCAGGCAGTACAGGAAATCGGCCTCAGATTCCATGCCAGTCGGGGCAGCATGAGCGTGGGCGAGAGCCAGGGAGGACTGCCGCCGGATTCTGTCGTGGAGAAAGAAGCAGATATCTTGAAAGACAGCCAGCGACTGATTGAGCAGTATCACGACAATCAGCGGCACGCCATGCTGCGAATTACCCTCGCCCCCTGTTCTCCCTTCTCGGTGTCCCAGGATCTAATGCGAGAATCGGCTAAACTGGCGCGATCGCACTCCGGCATCCGCCTGCACACCCATCTGGCTGAGAATAAATCGGACATTGAATACAGTCTGTCCACCTTTGGCATGACACCCGGTGACTACGCAGAATCCGTAGGCTGGTTAGGCAACGATGTGTGGCACGCCCACTGTGTACAGTTGGACGATCGCGCCATTCAGAAATTTGGCAAAACCGGAACGGGTGTGGCCCACTGCCCCTGTAGCAATATGCGCCTCGCCAGCGGCATGGCCCCGATTCGAAAAATGCTCCAGCACAAGGTACCCGTTGGTCTGGGAGTTGACGGGTCAGCTTCCAATGACACCTCTAATTTACTAAACGAAGCTCGCATGGCCTTCCTGATGGCCCGTGTGCGAGAACTGGATGCCGCCGCCATGACTGCACGGGAGGCGCTGGAACTGGCAACGCTGGGCGGTGCAAAGGTACTGGGACGGGACGATATTGGGGCGATCGCCCCTGGCATGTCTGCCGATTTCATTGCGATTAACCTGGATCGCCCGGAGCTGGCAGGCGCTCTGCACGACCCGGTGGCAGCACTGATTTTCTGCCTGGTGAATCGGGTGGATTACAGTTTTATCAATGGTCGGAAGGTCGTAGATCGGGGACAGATCACCACCCTGGAACTGGAAACCCTGGTAGAGAAACACAATCGACTGGCGGCGGAACTTGTTTTTTCCTGCCCCGTTGGTGGCGCTTTGTTAGGCGGTGGGGCGCGATGCGCCCCACCTCCTCGCTTTAAATACAAAGTTGGGGTGGAACTTGTTTTTTCCTGACCCGTCTATTTGGGAAGAGTAATACATTGGTGCAGGTGTTGCGGCGATCGCCGTCTGCGGATTTCTAAAGTGCTCCTCCATTGGATTTGAGACGGGGGTATAGAAACTCTATCCCTGCGGGGCAAAGCTTTCACACCCCCGTCAAAAAAACCTGGAAACAAATTCGATATTCCTTAGTTGAATGAGTCGCTACAGATGTTGACACGTCTCCTCTCCTCCGGTTTGCTTGCTTCTGTATTAAGTTTGAATCTACTGCCGTTGACGGCGGGTGCGATGCCCCTGCAAACCAACGGTGGACGGAATATGACTGTTGCTCAAAACGTTAACGTTGATCCAGTTGATAATCCCCGTCCCGTGCGCCCCCAGATGCGCCGTCCAGGTGCCCAGCGGGTGACGCCTGCCCAATTGCGGGGTAATCAACCCAACGAACGGCAGCACACCGACTATACGGGAACCTATCGCGCCAGAGTCCGCGACGGTAATTTCAGCATGGATGTGATGATGAAACTCAACTCCAACGGTTCCGCTGAGATGCGAACCGATTATCCCGATTACGATCCCATCCAGGAGCGAGGCAACTGGCGCGTTCTCAATGACGGTTCCGTGCTGGTCATCTTCAGCGAAATTGACGGTCAGAGTGCTGAAGCTTTTAACGTATTAGGCTTCCGTGCAACCGGGAATCAACTGGTGGCCACTGTCTACGATCCCGATATTTACGGCATGGATCGGCTCACCCTGCGCAAAGAAAGTTCCGCACAAAATCCCCCCAGCAATAACACCGACTTCAGCGGCACTTACACAGCCTTTCTTCCCGCTGAAGATACGCCTGGAATTGACCTCAGCCTCAATCTGAAGCGCGACGGTACCGCCCAGATGACTACCGACTACCTGGACAACGAGAACCCTTTGGTCGAGACAGGTACCTGGCGCACCAACCGAGACGGCTCTGTGTCTGTGGTACTCGATAAGCTGGACGGCTATCCTGCCGACCCTGCTAATGTTCTCCGCTTCCGGGTCAACAACAACAACACGCTGGTCGCCACCAGCTTTGACCCGGATATTTATGGTTCCGATGGCCTGACGCTGCGCAAGCGGCGGTAATCTCAATAGCGAATGTTTGAGAAGCAGGGCGCGATCGCGCCCTGCTTCTCAAACATTCGCTATTACAGCGCTTTGCGCTTGAATAAGCCACGGTTGTTTTTGTGAGAGTCGCGCTCCGCGCGGCTCTCACAAAAACAACTGAGCTTTAAGCGCTTGAAAAGTGCTATCAACAAATTTACAATACTGCTACTGTGCCCCGGCGACGCCGATCGCCCGCCCCACTCAGACTTCCGTCTGCTGCTGCAAACACCGTATGCACCCCACCGAAAAACAGGCTTTCCTGTTCCCACTGCACCAGCTTTTTGTTGAAGGGGAATTGAGTCCGATCGATCGCTAAATTAGCAAACCCCGGCTCCAGGTTCATGACACCGTTCTCCCAGTGAATTCGAGGGCTATTGACGGCAGTCTCGACAGACATCTGGTGATCAAGAATATTGGAGATGACCTGCAAAATGGCGGTACGAATCCGGTTAGAGCCACCTGACCCCAGCACAATCTGCAAACGGTGTTGATTCAGGACAATCGTGGGCGACATCATCGAGGAAATTCGCACATTCTCCTGCCACTGATGAAATCCACCGGGGTGCAGGTCGGCCTCCCCCAGCATATTGTTCATCATAATGCCTGTTCCCGGAATCATATAAGAAGAGCCTTCACCATTCGAAACAGTCACACTGGCAGCATTCCCTTCTCCGTCTAAAACACTGATGTGGGTTGTGCTTCCCCATTTGTTGACATCCGAAAATTTCTGACGATATGCCTGTAAATGCTCTGCCGACAGAAACTGTTCAACAACATCGGGGGCATTCAGGTGGGAATCATATCCATCAGAGCGGGCGTGGTTTGTTAACCGCATCACTTCAGCGAGCGATCGCACCTGCGTCAGACTACCAAACCCCATCGCCCCGAAATCCAACTCCGACATTAGCCCCATTGAAAACGCAATCAAAGCCCCCCCTGAACTGGGCGGCGGATTCGTGAGTAGTGTTGTTCCCCGGTAGGTGGTCTTGAGCGGTTGCCGTTCAATTACCTGGTAATTGCGAAAATCCTCCAGAGTTAAATAGCCGCCCAGTTCTGCACAGTCTTTTGCAATTCGTTGAGCGATTTCGCCTTCGTAAAAAGCTCGACTTCCGGCTTCCACCAGGTGGGCGATCGCCTCTGCCTGCTTTGGATTTCTCGTCCACGCTCCAGCCTGCATGAGCATATCGTCGATCGCACAAATTGCTCTCATTTCTGGAGCAGCCATCAAAATCGGCTCCAGAATCTTGAAACAGAACGCCTGAAAGTCCAGCAGTTCAACTCCGTCTCTGGCGAATTGAATCGCAGGTTCAGCGATCGCTTTGAGCGGCAGACGCCCCAATCGCTGATGCACATGAAATAACCCTGCGGGGACACCGGGAACTGCCATTGACCCCAGTCCAACATGAAACTCCTGCACCACTGTGCCAAAATCAACGCCTACCGGATAAAAATCCACCGAAGACGTGTTTTTCTGGAGCGGCGTTTGAGTAAAGAAATCAAACAAAATATTCTGACGATTGGCGGTGTGTGCCAGCAAAAATCCACCTCCACCGAGAGATGCCAGGGTGGGTTCCAGCACACAGGCAGCCAGCACTGCTGCGATCGCTGCATCAAAGGCGTTTCCACCCTGGCGCAGCATTTCAATTCCCGCCTCTACTGTTTTGGGATGTCCAGCGGCGATCGCGCCTCGTGTTCCGATGCCTGTCATCTTTCACTCTGGGGGTATACCACGATGCATACAAATAAACTTTATCGGAAATTGCTTTATGGCGCGGCTTCATCGCGCCATAAAGCAATTTCCGGATCACAAAACCCTATTTCCGATTACAGCGCTTTGCGCTGAGATAGAACCAAAGTTTTTGTTGAGAGCCGTGCTCCGCATGGCTCTCAACAAAAACTTTGTACCTCACGCACTTGCAAAGTGCTGTAA
>JBIKWV010000657.1:0-3792 GCA_044356135.1 Elainellaceae cyanobacterium | reverse complement strand
CAATGTCAGGAGTGGCGGAGGGCTGCCCCCACCGCCACTCCTGAAATTGGGTTTTCAAGCGATATTACATTAACTGATACACCAGAAACTAAAACCCTGATTCTGCCGCCGCTTCGCGGCGGCAGAATCAGGGTTTTAGTTTTTCTTTAAGCAAGATGCAAGATCTCAGTTAAAGCAAATGCCTGTCGCGCTCCAGGTCAAAGATGACTTTCTCCCAGTACCAGTTTTCGTCATGGTTGGGATACCGGAGTCTGGCCTGATTCAGAAGCCTTTGAGCGGTGCGCTGATCACCATTCAGCAGACGAATCAAACGACGCTGGGTGCTGCCCCTGACTTTGGCATAACCAGCGCCCATTGAGGGCTGAGCAACCGCTGAACGGCGCGTTCGCCCCTTCCCTCCTCGCACTGATCGACGCCAGAACCACACCAGCAGCCCCATCATCACAACAAAAAGCAGCAGTCCGATCACACGATTCATAGGGTCAGTTCAAGTCACCAAAAATTACAATTCCGAGTCGCATAGATCCTCGTCCCCCTGAAGGGGAGGAATCGACAGGAAGCTCTGTGCAGAATTTTCCTATTCTTCAGTATCCCCAGCCAGTGTGAAGTCGGTTTGTTTTTGCGTTGTCGTTTGTTTGTGGTTTTCTTGAAGCTGGAGGGCGATCGCTCGAATGCCCCAGAAGACCAGATGGGGATCCGGCTGGATGCGCAAGGCGAGCAATGGGTTGAGATGGGCGATCGCCCGGTAGAGCAAAACTGCATCCCCTCCGGTGAGGGCGATCGCACTGTCGGGAAACTGCTGCAACCAATCCTCTGCGAAATGCTGGATAGCCGCCGTCAGTCCGTACAGGACACCACTCTGGATAGCATCGACAGTACTCGTGGCCCAGTGGGGGGGGAGTGGGGCAGCAGCGTCAGAGTAGAGCAACGGCAGCAGCGCGGTGTGGGTGGAGAGCGATCGCAGTTGCAGCCCCAGTCCCGGCAGAATCGCCCCGCCAACCAGCGATGCGTTTGGGTCTGCCCCGGTCAGGGTCAGTGCTGTTCCTGCGTCAATGGTCAGCGCAGGTGAACCGTATTGCTGGAGCGTGCCCCAGAGAGCAAGGGCGCGATCGATGCCCAGAGTAGGATAGATGTTTTTCAGGGGCACCTGCTCCAGCGTCAGGGGGTGCAGTCTGGGGTAGTTCTGAAAGTAGGTGGTCTGCTCAGGCACCACAGAGGCCAGCCACAGGGCAGGTGGGTTGGAAAACGATGGCAGGTCAGGGGGGAAGTCAAAGATTGCGCTGCTGTTCCAGGGATTATTCCCTTTCAGCTCCGGAGCAGTCTTCAGGTGAGGCGTATCCCAGGTGCGGTGCAGGCGATCGCCCCAGAAGCAGGCCCAGTGCAGGCGTGAATTGCCGACCATAAGGGCCAGCCAGGGTTCAGCAGGAATGCTCACGAATTAACAATAAAGGTAGTGCATCAGTGTGGCCATCTGATCCGCAGGAAGCGCCAGACGCCGTTGCAGGTCTGCCAAATTACGGTAAGCGCCGTAGAACTGGCGGTTGTGGACAATCCGTCGGGCCAAAAATGGATCGATACCAGGGAGACGAGCCAGCATTTCCATCGATGCCTGGTTGAGGTTTAGCCGCTGGATGGTGTCCAGGCCATCAGTGTCGTAGTAGCAGAAGAGCAGGATGGGTTCCAGGGGCTTGAGGCGATGGAGGGGGAGACTGAGGGCAGCGGCCACATCCTCCAGACAGTGAAACTGGACACCGGACTGCGACAGAGAAACGAGCGATCGCGCCTGATGAATTGACAGTCCCGGCAACCGCAGCCAATCGTCTACCGTTGCCCGGTTCACGTCGATCTGGGCACCCCTGGCGGCAGCTCGCTGTACCTCCTCAACAGAGCTAAAGCGACGGTAGGGGTCGGACAATCCAGGCGATTGTCCCTGCTGTCGCTCCCGTCTCAGTTGAGCGCCCGTCTGTTTCAGCACACCCCAAAAATCCTTCATTACGGCATCTGCTCCAGTAGCTGTCGGCGTTTCTGTTCAAACTCGTATTCCGAGATCAGGCCATCCTGCCGCAGTTGCTCCAGGTGTCGGATAGCGTCGGCGATCGCCCCTACCTGCTGCGGATTGAACGACTCGGCTGGGGGCTGGGGGGCAAATAGCCCGGTCAACAGACTGCTTTTTGCGGGGGCACGCGTCTCAGGAGGTACACTCGGCTGTGTAACGGTATCAAACGTTGAGCCGCGCATCAGGTAGAGGAGGGCATCGGTCAGGCTGGCGGCTCTGGCGATCGCAGCAATGGGTGTAAACCCCACGACCAGATACAGCACCCCCCACCGATACTGCCCCAGGTAGAACTTGTGCAGTCCTGGAATCATGAATCCCACTAGCGCCAGCGTTACCGCCACTCTTCGATCTCGCCTCTGATTTAGCATCGCTTCTTGACCTGCCATAAGACTGCTTGCCAAAAATTTCTTACTCCCTTCACGATTTTTTCCAGAGCGAACGATCCAAACTCTGAAAAACCACATAATAATGATGAATAGGAATCATGGTAGCTTTCATCGGTGATTGGTTATTGAGTTTGTGTGGTGATGGGAACCGTCTCTGGTTCGATGACTTTCTGACCAGCTACACCTCTCAACTCCGTCCTCTCAGGTGCTTCTCCCCACAGAAGCAGTCTTGCATCTATTGCCCAGTGATATTCAACACATTAAATCCTGTTTCTCTGTCCTGGTGGCAGGTGAGTCAGGCATATTTTAATGTCAGCGTTTCCTGAATGCTCCGGATGCGCAGCTTTTGTGCCTGATCAAGGTTAATCTGTCACTGCTTTGTGTTCCCCAGTCCCGATACCCGATGTCAAATTTCTCTTCATCCGATTGGCTCACTCAGTTCTCCGACCCCTACGCTGTTCTGGGGCTTTCTGTTACTGCGGATGACCGCCGTGTTTTGAAGCGTTATCGCGCGGTTGCTAAGCTTTTCCACCCTGACTGCTACCTGAACAGCGATGCCGAGATCCGCCGAGCCGCTACACAGATTTTTGCGCATCTGGTCAACCCTGCCTACCAGAAACTGAAGCAGGAGAAGAGTCGCGCGGAGTGCCTGGCAACGCTGCGTCTGCGGGTGCGACACATGAATCGTGAGGAGCCGTTGACTCCCCAGAGCACTTCGGCGCAGCGGTTGCTCAAGACTCCCACGGCGGAGTTGGATATGTTTTATGAGCAGGCTGTCACCGAGCTGTCAGAGAGTCAATGTCAGGCGATCGACCAGTTTGAACAGTGTACCCACCAACTGAGTGAACTGAACCTTGTTTATCTGCGGCTCAAGATGGGAGAACCCGTCATCCGTGAAAAGCGGAGTGGCATCGTGCCCGTGCAAACCGTCACACCTGCTGCTCACATACCTCTTGCGGTCGAATCTGAGATACAGGCCGTCAACTATGCTCAGCGCCACTACCAGCGAGCGCAGGAGTATATGAAGAAAGGAAATTGGGCGATGGCCAAGCGCGAACTGCAAGACGCGATTCGGATTGAGAACACAAAGAGCGAATACCACACCCTACTGGCGATCACCTATCTGATGCAGAATCTGCCTACTATGGCCAAAGTTCATCTACGGCAGGCGCTTAAGCTCAATCCTAAGGATGCGATCGCCCAGAAATATGCAAAAAAGCTGGACATCAAGATCGAGAATGCAGCACAACCATCGCAAAAGAACCCCAGCAGCGGCGGGCTATTCGGCATGTTCAGCCGCAAGCAGTAGCGCCGATCGAAGAACCGTCTCTGGGTTCAGCCACTCAACTT
>JBIKWV010000460.1:0-4672 GCA_044356135.1 Elainellaceae cyanobacterium | reverse complement strand
CCACTCGCAAAACTGGGATATACCCAAAGTCCAGTAAATTAGAGCGCTTTGCGCTGAGATATAGCGGTTCCCACTGTTATGAGGTACAGGGGGTTTGGGGGCGAAGCCCCCAAGCAGGGGCAGTGCCCCTGCACCCCGTACTTCATCCACATGAGAAACGCTATAGAACCAACGTTTTTGTTGAGAGCCGCGCTGAGCGCGGCTCTCAACAAAAACTTTTTACCTCATCCGCTTGCAAAGGGCTGTATCCCAAATGATCTAACTCATTCACCGGGAGCGGGTCGTGGTAGAGCGGGGTCTCGTTTCTGATCAGGCCGCTGTGAGTTCCGTCGGCGATGCGTTTAATGACAGCGAATGGATAAGCGAATTTAAGACAGCGATAGAATAAAAAGCTGCCCACCGCAACACAGTGGGCAGCTTTTTATTCTATCGAGCTGACTTGGTGGGTCATTTGGCATGGGTATCGCCATTCCTGGCATCTTGCCCGTTTGGGCGGGCGGGACGCCCACCCCACAGAGGTATGGCTATGGGCAAAGCAAATGACCCACTAGAGCATTCCGCCTGCGGCCATATAGCGCGCACGAGCACGCTTAAAGCTCTGGGTTGCCTGGATCTGCTCCTGACGAGAACCCGTGCCCTGTACCCGGTTGTATTGCGCTTCAGCTTCCTTGTAGATTTTCTGGGCTTCTTCCCGGTTGATGGCATCGCCTCGCTCGGCAGAGTTCACTAGAATAGTGACTTCATTGTTTTCCACCTCGGCAAAACCGCCCATCAGGGCGATCGCCACCCAATCCTTGCTGGCAGTACGAACCCGCATCACCCCCATATCCAGGGCGCTCAGCAGCGGCGCGTGACCCGTCAAAATACCCAACTGCCCGGTGGTGCTGGGAAGGATAACCTCCTCGGCAGGAGAATCCCAGACCGTCTTATCAGGCGCAATTACACGAACGGTGAGTGTCATAGTTGAATCTCCAGTGGGGCTATCCCGCTCCCCCTTTGGGGGAGTGGGATAGTTTTACTTGCCTTCAGCCTTCAGCTTCTCGCCCTTGGCGATCGCTTCGTCAATATCGCCCACCATGTAGAAGGATTGTTCTGGCAGGTCATCCAGCTCACCGGAGAGGATCTTCTTGAAACCAGCGATGGTCTTCTCCAGGGTGACGTACTTACCAGGAGCGCCAGTGAAGACTTCTGCAACGAAGAAGGGCTGCGACAGGAAGCGCTCGATCTTGCGGGCGCGGGCCACCGTCAGACGGTCATCTTCGGAGAGTTCGTCCAGACCCAGAATGGCGATAATGTCCTGGAGCTCTTTGTAGCGCTGGAGGGTGGACTGCACCAAACGGGCGGTGTTGTAGTGGTCGTCACCCACGATGCTGGGCTGGAGCATGGTAGAGGTGGAATCCAGGGGATCCACAGCGGGATAGATCCCCTTGGATGCCAGACCACGAGACAGCACCGTCGTTCCATCCAGGTGGGCAAAGGTGGTGGCAGGGGCGGGGTCGGTCAGGTCGTCTGCAGGAACGTAGACCGCCTGAATCGAGGTAATGGAGCCTTCGGTGGTAGAGGTAATGCGCTCCTGCAGGTCACCCACGTCGGTACCAAGGGTGGGCTGGTATCCTACGGCGGAGGGCATCCGGCCCAGCAGAGCGGATACTTCAGAACCAGCCTGAACGAAGCGGAAAATGTTGTCTACGAACAGCAGCACGTCCTGCTTGTTCACGTCACGGAAATACTCGGCCATCGTCAGACCCGACAGACCCACGCGCATCCGCGCTCCGGGTGGTTCGTTCATCTGACCGTAGACCAGAGCAATCTTGGATTCGCCGGGGTTGTCCTTATTGATAACGCCCGACTCGATCATTTCGTTGTAGAGGTCATTTCCCTCACGGGTGCGCTCACCCACACCAGCGAACACTGACACACCACCGTGCTGGGTAGCGATGTTGTTGATCAGCTCCATCATAATGACGGTTTTGCCCACGCCCGCGCCGCCGAACAGGCCAATCTTACCGCCACGGCGATAGGGGGTCAGCAGGTCAACCACCTTGATACCCGTTTCAAACACAGAAGGCTTGGTTTCCAGGTCGGTCAGCTTGGGAGCAGCCCGGTGGATGGGGGAGACAGTGCTCATGTCCACGGGCCCCTTGTTGTCTACGGGTTCGCCCAGTACGTTGAAGATTCGGCCCAGAGTAGCAGCACCGACGGGAACGCTGATGGGTGCCCCAGTATCAACCACTTCCATACCGCGCACCAGACCATCGGTCGAACTCATTGCGACCGCACGAATCTGGTTGTCGCCCAGGAGCTGCTGTACTTCGCAGGTGTTAGAAACTTGCTGTCCGGCAGCATTGGTTCCGCTGATTGTCAATGCGTTATAAATCTTCGGCATCTTGCCAGCGGGGAACTTGACGTCCACAACTGGACCGATGATCTGGGTGATATAGCCGACGTTGGTTTTCTCTGCTGTGGTGACCATGCTTACGCCTATCGTCTAAAGCTTTTTAAGGGTTAGGTGACAGTTTTAACAATTGTAAAAATGCCCCTCATCAGATTATCACCAAATGACTGAGTAAAAATTCTTAATCTTGATTTTCTGTTTGTTCAGTGGGGGAGTGGATGGGTGGATGGGTGGATGGGTGGATGGGTGGATGGGTAGGGGCGAAACGTCAAGGCCGAATGCTGCATCCGTACAGATGCAGTCTAAAGGCCGAATGCCGCGTTCGTACACATCATCTCGTCATCTTGTCATCCCACCATCTCCAAGATCTCAGGCGGGACAGCGATCGCCGCGTGTGACGCTATGGTTTAGTACGGACGAGCGGTTGATTGGTGATATGGGCGGTAATCCAACCAGCGCGATCGCGCCCCTGTCGTTCCTGATCCATCCCTGCGCCTCAACTAGCCGATTCTGCTCGACCCGATCGGGCGGCAGGGGGAGCCTGTTGGATGGGGGCGTACTGCCAGTGAAAAAGCGATCGCCTGCCTGTCCCTGCCCCTCCATCCTGACCCAGGCCGCAGTTGGGTGGCTGAGGGAGAGCGGATCACTGGGAGCGGGTGGCAGACCTCCCCGACCGCTGACGATGAATTGACTGGATGCGGTGGCGACGGTACTGGATGGGGTGCAACCACGGGCAATTTGCCGAGATGGGTCGGTCAGATCAGTGGGCAGGGCGGTTAACCCCCGACTCGGATCGACCTCTGGCTGGAGCAGTGTGACGGTTCCCGGTCTGCCAAAAGCCGAACTGGCGTCGATGTCGTTACTGCCGTTGTCAGGGAGGGAGCGTCCCGCCACCAGTCCCAGAATGCTCCGCGCCTGAATCAGGATATTGCCACCGTCTCCGCCGAAGGCATTGGCCACAATATTGCTGTCTGCGTCTGGTGTAGCAACAACAAAGCCTTGAAGAGCGAGAATTGCGAGGTTTCCGCCATTACCCTGATTGAATGCCTCGGCGGTGATCTGACTGCGGTTTCGCAGGACAAGCAGATCCAGTCTCTGAAGCGTAATTTGTGCGCCGCTGCCGGCATTGGTAGAAGCGGTAATTTGACCGTTATTTGATAAGAGGATTTGGCGGGAAGTGACGGTGAGGTTGCCTGCGGCTCCGGTGCGGGTGCCGAGGACAGAAATTTCGGCGCGATCGCCCACTTCCAGCAAGCTAGTTTGAATTTGCAGGTTTCCCGCCGCTCCGGTGGAGGTTGTCAGGGCCGCCAGACTGCTGGGAAATTGTTCCAGCGCTCCGGGAATGGCTTCCGATGGCAGGATACCGGAACCGCTGAGGCGGATGCGGTCGGCATTCACCGTCAGAGTGCCACCCGTGCCTGCCGTGAAGTTGTTCGTCCGGTTGCCCACGGAACTGGCTCTGACTTCTGCGCCACCCTGAAGCACCAGAGTTCCGACGTTTAATGTGGCAGTTCCCGGTTGTCCCAGACCCCGGTTATTGGCGGCGATCTCGGCGCGATCGCCCATCACCAACTGAGGTGTCGTCATCAATAGTGTCCCGACGCTCCCTGTTGCCCCCGGTTCTGCGGAGACAAAAATGCCGCTGCGGTACTGGTTGCGGGTCGCTACTGGAGAAACCCCGCCAATTTGCACCGATTCACTCGCACGAACTTCCAGACGACCACCCCGACCACCTGTGAAGGTGGCGGTTGAAATAAATCCTCCCTGACGCAAAACGAGACGATTCGTTTCTACTAACAGACTCCCGGCATTGGCTGCCGATCCCGGTACCGGATTTGTCTGGGAAAGGATGCCACTGGTCAGCACTCCAGGGAGCAAAACGTTTCCCCCTGCGCCGAGAAACGGCTGGGGATTAAAGCCCGTCACCTCCACCAGGGGAGCCTGCACCCGGATGCTGCCGCCGTCCCCGTTGCCAAAACTGGAGGCTTCGATACTTGCCCCCTGATCCAGGCGAACCTCTCTCGCCTGAATGTCGATGTTGCCCGCAGTTCCCGCAGAACCTCGAAATGTCTGGGCCGCAATAAAGCTGGGGATGGGGCCGATTAACTGGAGGGTATTGCCCGCTCGAATTCTGATATCTCCTGCTTTGCCGACTCCCGCCATGAAAGTGCCGATGGAAGAACTATTGGACAGGATGATGGACTGGGAAGCAATGGCCCTCAGCGTCCCACCGCCCCCTCCGTAGGTAATGGCGTTCAGGACGGAGCGATCGCCCAG
>JBIKWV010000459.1:0-4674 GCA_044356135.1 Elainellaceae cyanobacterium | reverse complement strand
CAGGCTCAAGTTGTCCAATGCGGGCATCAAGGGCGAGGCTGGAAAGTGAGTAGGCATCGAGGGCCGAGAGCCGCTTCATCTCCTGCAAGCGTTCGATCATTTGCATCGCGGCCTTGCTCATCGCCTGCATCGCATCCCCTTCAACCGCGTGGGTGACAAAGCTATCGGCGGTATCGGCTTTGGGGTTGGCTTCGATCGCCGTTGTGGGACGCTTCGGCAGCATACAGTAGACGCCCCGGAGCTGGTTCACCACCTCCGCCACCCGACAGTCGCCGTAGGTCGCCATGAACTGACGAGCTTCTGCACCGCGCAGCCCCTGCCATTCTGCGATGAACTTCATGGTTTCCTCGTCGAGAATGTCCAGCGCTTTGTTCAGATCACGGTCATAGCCCAGGGTGATCCAGTGGGTGGGCGTTTCAATGCGGGGCCAGGTGAGCGATCGCCCCTTGATTACGTCCACCGTCAGGCTCAGCTCACTGAAGGCGGTTTCGATCGCCGTCAAGTTGATCTCGCCGTTGCCCTGCACCGCGTGGGAGTCTCCCGACCAGAGCAGTGCGCCATCGACAAACACAGGCAGGTAAATCGTGGTGCCCTGTACCAATTCTCGACAGTCCAAATTGCCACCGAAGGGCCCCGGTGGCACGGTGCTGTAGCGTCCGCTTTCAGCCCGGGCAACGCCAAGGACACCGGGGAACGGACGCACAGGCAGCTCAATTCCCGGTAGAAACTCAGTCTTGCGCCGGGTCATATCCAGGAAGAAATGCTTCGCCTGCGCCTCGGGGAACACATTGGGGAACAGACCCAGCCCCAGACTTCCCGGCAGGTTCCAGTTTGTGCCATAGGGACGGGGAACGATGCGGTTAATTCGCACCTTGAGGATATCACCCGGTTTTGCGCCCTCTACATAGATGGGGCCGGTCACCGAGTGGGGGCCACGGCCAGGGTTGTCTACCCGCAGTTTGGTGATCTGGTCGATGGGGACTCCAGGCAAAACCTGATTCAGAGAGGCCATCATGGTTTCCATCACCACCGTGTCACCCGGCTTGATGCGAGCACGCGGCGGCTCTGCGTTGTCAAACCACCCCCACTGCACGGTCTCATCGGTGGCGGGCAGCAGATAAACTCCACCCTGATACTGCCCCACATAGCCCCGCTGGAGTGCCTGCATTTCAGGTCGATTCGTTGGCTGAGCCTGTGCTTTTGAGAAAACCGAGGTCGCAGCGGCAGCGGCAGCGCTACCGAGAAGAAAATCACGTCTTTTTGGCATAAATGATTGCGTAACCTAACTTGATGAGTTGGTAAATGATTCGTGCAGAACTTGACCATTATTTCGAGGTGTGAAAACTGAGATTGTAGAGTTGGATACAGATTAAATAGATATGATGCGAATTAGATATAGCGGTTCTCACCCGGGTGAGGTGCGGGGTGCAGGGGTGAGTCCCCCTTGAGGGGGTCAGGGGGTGTGCCCCTGCGTGGGGGCACCGCCCCCACACCCCCTCTGTACCCCATAGGAGTGGGAACCGCTATAAATATAAGGAAAAAGCAAATGGATGATGATTTGTGCGATGAAGGATTAACGATAGAGTTGACATCCGCTGAATGTAGGTAAATCCGATGCAGCATATCGAGCTGTTGGCGAACACGGGCGATCGCATGGGTCGCAATCATCCCACTGGCAGCAACTGCAGGTAGTCCAATGCTGGGGAAGGTCGAGTCACCGCAGCAGAGCAGGTTGGGTAGCCGCGTCTTTGCGCCGGGAAAAAGGCCAGAACCTGAACGCATTGCGGGGCCATAGGTGCCCTGATGACGGCGCAGATAGCGCTCGTGGGTGAGCGGCGTACCAACGAGGGCAAGCTCGGTGCTCGATCGCATGTCAGGAATAATGTGTTCGAGCGATCGCCACATTACCTCTGCCCGATCCGGCTTGAGTTGGGCGTAGGCTTCACTGCATCTATCGAGTCCCTGCCACCGATCGTAGGGTTCGTTGCCGGGAGTGTAGACGTGGATGGCGTGTTTCCGGGTGGGGCGAGGCCAGGGTCGAGCAGCGAGGGAGTCGAACTACAGGAACAGCCACGATGGATCTTCGGACACCAGCCGCACCAACCAGAGTGCAAACAAATGCACGGGATAGAACAGGTAGAACCAGCGTGCTTTTGCTCCCCGTTGATGATTGGCTGAACGCAGGATGAGTGGCGAGAAAATGGCAAAAAGTTGAAAACTGGCGAATCCCGGGTTCAGTAGAAAAAGACTGAGGTGGAGTCCAATCCAGCCCAACCACCAGACCAGGGTATCTTGCAGCGTGCGCAGGAGGGCGATCGCCACCAGCCCATAGGCACCATATTCAAAGTCAAAACGCTGAGCGATGATTGCACCTACCAGCCAGATCAGCAGATACCATCGAGGAAATACGCGGACTAATCGGAGACAGAACAGCCCCAGTAGCAGCGTGAATAAAATATTCAAACGGGTAGCATTAAAAAGAATCTGAAAGATCGGCTGAGAAATTATTCCCAGCAATAGCAGTCGCAGGCAATACTGGACAAAGTTCCGAGTATGCTTTTCCCCTTCAATCAGCAGCAGGATAAAGATAGGAAAACTGAATCGACCAGGAATTCGAAATCCAATAATATCAGGAAAGAAAATGACGCCGATGTGATCCACCAGCATCAGGATTGCGGCCAGGAATTTGAGATGATAGTTGTTCAATAAACTGCCCCATTCAAGGGAATGCTAACGTGATGTCATGAATCATCTGTCTCACATTGGTTAGAAGATATAGCGGTTTCCACTCGGGTGAGGTACGGGGTGTGGGGCAGTGCCCCCGCGCAGGGGCACACCCCCTGACCCCCTCAAGGGGGACTCACCCCTGCACCCCGTACCTTACCCAATCGAAAAGTGCAATATATATGATTACTGCAACAGACAGGTTGCTTGAACGGTGGAAATCCATCATGTGAAATCAGATGAATTAGATTTTGTTGACTGCAAAGGCTCAGAGGACGCAGAATCGTGCCTTTACGCTCTCTGCCCATCTGCGGTTAGGGGCTTGCGACCAGCCCTTTCAAGGTGCTTTTTCATCTTTTTTAGATTTCGCTTGACTCAGCAATCGAGCGGTAGAGACGTGAGGTTTGTCTTTTTGCCGTTCGGGTTTGGGGACCTTCTTCTTCTCTCCTCTGGGGTGGGAGCGGAATTTGGATAGCTCCATCTGTGCGGCCAGGTATTGAAGGAATTGAACGGTAGTGTCTACCTCAAGTTGGGCGAACGGTTGCCATTGCACTGGCGGAATGGCAATCATCATGCCCTCATAGACACGGCGCACTTCATCCGCTAAATAATAAGGAGAAATGCCCGCTTCGATTTTGTCTGTTCCATGCACACCGCGCATTGCTGCTTGAGCAACCGCCAGCAGGTTGTAGCAAATCAGCGCCATGACAAAGCCAAACAAGGCAGCTCTGGGATAAGCGAGTGTGTTGATCTCACCCCGGAAACATTGTTCGAGCACTTGAAATAGTCGTTCAATCCGCCATCGTTTTTGATACAGTTCAGCAATTTTCAAAGCATCAGCGTGAGCGATGGGGAGATTCGAGAGCAGAGCAATTTCAGCATCTCCATCTCGAGTGGGCTGATGGAGATGTACCACAATGCGACGCAGCTTGATCTTTAACGTATCGTTGAAAATCAATTGAATCGATTGCTCAAACACCGCCCCAGTTTCGCTCTCACCCACAAAGACCAACTCATTGAGCGCTTGCCAAGGCAACAAACCATGCTGGCGAATTACAAACGCTGCCCCCCGCCAGTGCAGACCAAACAAAAATCCCAACGTGCAGAAATTGCGATCGGCGATCCACAAATCGCCACTGCTCACCGTCGCCAATACCCGACTCAATAGCGCCCGCTCCTGGGCATGACCATCCTCACAGGCAAACACATCAATCGCCAACATCAAAGCCGGATCTAAAATCACCAGTGCATGACCGGGCAGGGGTGCACTGGTGATTGAACGCAGCACTGCCAAGCGGCGTTCGGTCGCAGCTAAATGGTTGCCATCGAGAATTTTTACGCCATATCCTTCCAGCAACGGGGGGAGGGTGCCACCCAGCCGCTGCATCAAACCTTGAAACCGACTCACCACATGCCGCAGTAAGGTTTCAACGATCTGAGGTTCCATCCCATTCAGCTTGTTATACACCGACTGAATGCTCACACCGATGCCCTTCGCTTTCGCTTGGTAAGCCGCGTTGACCGATGGTGAAATGCCACAAACCACCAAGCTCACTAAATTCACCACCGTCGAAAACAGTAATTCTCGGTGATACTGTCGCTGGGCTTGCTGCTCAAACAGTTCATCGATTTCCTTGGCGGGCAGACTCTGTTCTAACAGCACCCTTAGCATCACGCAGAAGGGACTCTCAGCAATGAACCGCTCAAACACTTCCCCCAATATCATGGCTCAAAGACAGGCTCTTAGACTTTCAACTTTTACGATAGCGGTCTGAAAGCCAGCAATGACAAGGATGACAACAAATATTAAGAAGCTCTCAAATGACCTTTAGAGGGCTGGGGCTTGCGACCCAATAAAGTCCCAGTTTTAGTCTGGTGCGGTTTAGCCATGCCAGACGCAATTAACCCGCAGAACTCTACAGTGCTGTTCAAGCGCTTAAACCCGGTTGT
>JBIKWV010000458.1:0-4679 GCA_044356135.1 Elainellaceae cyanobacterium | reverse complement strand
AGGGGCGATCGGGGTGGTGATTGGCCTTTCCAGTGGGATGAATAGCTGGATCGATTATCTGGGTAGCTTGATTGGAATCGTTCTGTTCGGCAGTCTACTCTACCTCTGTCTGGCGCTGGGGGAGACGCTACTGGCGCTGCTGGGACAGAACGGGTTTGGAGCAGTGAATCGGATTCTGGGATTTTTTATTCTGGCGATCGCTGTTCAGCTCATTGCCATCGGGAGCCTGTCGCTGCTGAAGCAAACCTTTCCGGCGGGGAGGTAGCAGGACGTAAGGCATCAGCTATTGCAGAAAACCCTCTAAAATGTAAAGAAATATTTCGGAGGCTCACCCGATGGCAGCCCAGATTGCAGATTCCATCTACGATATTTCCGCGACCAGTATTGAAGGTGCCAATGTCCCTCTCAGCACCTATAAGGACAAAGTTCTGTTGATTGTGAACACCGCCAGCCAGTGTGGGTTCACGCCCCAGTATCAGGGACTCCAGGGGCTGTACGACAAGTTTTCCAGCCAGGGTTTTGCCGTCCTCGGCTTCCCCTGCAATCAGTTTGGCCAGCAGGAACCCGGTACCGCCGAACAGATCCAGTCTTTCTGCACAGCCCGCTTCGGTGTCTCCTTCCCTCTGTTCACGAAAATCGATGTCAATGGCAGCAACGCCCATCCGCTGTACCAGTACCTGACCAAATCCGCCCCTGGTATCTTTGGCAGCGAAGGCATCAAGTGGAACTTCACCAAGTTCCTGGTGGATAAGAGTGGCAAGGTGGTGAAGCGGTATCCTCCCACCACGAAGCCGGAGGATATCGAGAAAGATATCCAGGCGCTGCTGTAGTTGGCGTCAGGTAGTGCTGATTTGAAGGATGATTTTTTTGTTGAGAGCCGCGCGTGGTGAGGCTCTCAACAAAAAAATCATCCCTGAATTAAGTAATGCCTTGGCGTCATTCCTCATTTAGCGACTTCCAGCCCGCCTGCCACAGGCCCCGGTCTTTTAACTGTCTGGCATTCAGCCAGAAGCGTACATCGGGATCGCAGGCGGCCACCATTTCAGCAAACACCCATTCCCCCTGATTCTTGCGGTTCACCACCTGGAAGTGCCGCCAGCCAAAGGTTGGTTCCAGCGCTGTCCATTTGGAGCCAATGAGATGGGGGAATTTTTGCTTTTTGGGCATAGCGTTTTCTTTGGAGGTGCGCAAGGCGCTGATCGCACTCTACCTTTCTTCAAAATGCCATGAGGCACAGCAGAATGGGCAAAAACAGGGGTATGATATTGCAAATTCTTAAGCTGCTGAACCCTGCATTCTCATGTCATTAAAGCTTCGTGTCTACGTTCCGCCTCATCCCCTGATCAAGCACTGGTTGGCGGTCGCCCGTGATGAATCTACCCCCTCGGTGCTGTTTCGAAGCGCGATGACGGAACTGGGTCGGTGGCTCACCTACGAAGCGATTCGTGAATGGTTGCCCACCCTTGAATCGGAAGTGCAAACACCGCTGGCTCCCTGTGCAGCCACGTTTATCAACCCGGAGGTGCCGATCGCCGTGGTGCCGATTTTGCGGGCAGGGCTGTCGCTACTGGATGGCGCTCAGGGGCTGCTGCCGCTGGCCTCCGTCTATCACCTGGGACTGGTGCGCAACGAAGAAACCCTGGAGGCGAGCTGCTACCTGAACAAATTGCCCCAGCAGTTTGCACCGGGGACGCGGGTGCTAATCACAGACCCCATGCTGGCCACCGGGGGCACAACGCTGATGGCCCTGAAAGAACTGGTGTCGCGTGGAGTAGATCCGGCGCTGGTGCGGATTGTGGCAGTTGTTGCGGCTCCTCCGGCGCTGCAAAAGCTGGGTAATTCCTACCCCGAACTGCATATCTACACTGCGGGAATTGACGAAGCGCTGAACGAGCACGGTTATATTGTTCCAGGTCTAGGGGATGCAGGCGATCGCACCTACGGCACCTGATTTTCTCCCCGGTAAACAGTCTGGAGACGCTACATCGGATAAGCTGAGAGAAGGACAGCACCGTCCTTGTCAAAGGGGTTAGCCATGAGTCAGCAAGACAACTTTTTAGGTGGATTTATTGCCGGAGCCATTTTCGGCAGCATTGTAGGCGGCGTCACTGGGGCGCTGGTGGCGAATCGGTTGAATCGTCAGGAGGCGCTGACCAGCAAAGAGGGCTTCCCCAAGAAAAAGCTGGAAGGCAAACCAGGGCGACAGGTGGCCAACGTCCAGAATATTGAGTCAGCCCGTCGGGGGCTGGAGGATAAGATCGCCCAGCTCAACGATGCGATCGACGATGTGCGGGAAAAGCTGGGCGGTGTCAACGGCACTCCCCGCCCTGATGTCATCGAACCACCCCGCCTGGAGCGGCGAGAGTAGGGTAAAGTCCCCGGTTTTGCCAATCGTCTCTAGAATAGATTTGTACTGAAGATTATCCCGTTCGTTTTTTGACTCCCTGCCACCAATGGTTGATTCTATGTCTTCAATTGCCAGCTCTCTGAGCATTTTTCTGTGGATCTACTCCATGATGCTGATCGTGCGGGTACTCCTCACCTGGTTCCCCACCATCAACTGGTCCACCCCTCCCTTCTCGATTCTCAGCGAGTTGACCGACCCCTACCTGAATCTCTTCCGCCGGATTATTCCCCCCATTGGTGGATTCGATCTGTCCCCGATCCTGGCGCTGTTTGTGCTGCAATTCGTTTCGCGGGCGATCGCTGGAATCGCCTGAGAGCGCAGGGCAGGTTTGACACAATTCACCAGCCCATTCTCCCCGTAGGGTGGGCATCTTGCCCGCCCGATGATCTGAGCAGACAACGCATCCTCACGGTAGGGTGGGCATCTTGCCCGCCCGATATTTTAAGCAGGCATCTTGCCCGCCCGATATTTTAAGCAGGCATCTTGCCCGCCCGATATTTTAAGCAGGCATCTTGCCCGCCCGATATTTTAAGCAGGCATCTTGCCCGCCCAGTATTTTGAGCAGGCAAGATGCCTGCTCTACGCCTGAAACACCCAACAGCCTGCTGTTTCTGTCCTGGAATTTGTCAGATGAGTTTGACTGAACACTGGCTGTCAACCGTTCCAGGGAATCCTCTGGCGGGGCTACGGCGGGCTGATGAGTTGTGGCGCAACTACCGGGAGGGGCACTTGCCCGTTGCAACGGTGGTCACCGAATCTCCAGAACAGCTAGAAGCCGTCGAGTGGGACGCGGTGATCTGCGGCGGGACACTGGGTATCTTGATGGGGGCAGCGCTGGCGCGGCGGGGCTGGAAGGTGGCCCTGGTGGAGCGGGGAGTCTTACGGGGACGGGAACAGGAGTGGAATATTTCTCGCAAGGAACTTCAGGTTTTTCGGGAACTGGATTTGCTGACGGACGCAGAGTTGGAGGGGGCGATCGCCACCGAGTACAACCCCGCCCGCATCGCATTTCATGGCGGCATTGAACTCTGGGTCAACAACGTTTTGAACGTTGGCGTTGACCCCGTTTTTTTACTGGAAACCCTGAAGCAGAAATTTCTGGAAGCGGGCGGTCAACTGTTGGAGCAGACGGGGTTTGACAGCGCAGTGGTGCACCCCAACGGCGTTTCTGTCAAAGCAGGCGAGCAGACATTGACAACCGGGCTGCTGATCGATGCAATGGGACATTTTTCCCCAATCTCACGGCAGGCCAGGGGGGGCAAGTCGCCGGATGCCGTTTGCCTGGTGGTGGGCACCTGCGCTGAAGGATTTCCTGCCAACGCCACGGGGGACCTCTTCGCCTCCTTCACGCCCATCCAGAACCATTGCCAGTACTTCTGGGAAGCCTTTCCCGCTCGTGACGGTAGAACCACCTACCTGTTCACCTACCTGGACGCCCACCCCGATCGCCCCAGCCTGGAGCGCCTATTTGACGACTATTTCCGCCTGTTGCCGCAATACCAGAACATCACACTGGAGCAGCTCACCATCAAACGGGCACTGTTTGGCTTCTTTCCCTGCTACCGCCAGAGTCCCCTGCGATCGCCCTGGAACCGCATTCTCCCGGTGGGCGACAGCAGCGGCAGTCAGTCTCCCCTGAGTTTTGGTGGGTTTGGGGCAATGCTGCGCCACCTCAAGCGATTGACCGAGGGCGTTCACAGTGCGCTGCAAGCTGAGAAGCTCGATCGTGGTTCTCTCGCCTTGCTCCAGCCGTATCAACCCAGTCTCTCCGTCACCTGGCTATTCCAGAAATCAATGAGCGTGGGCGTGGATCAAGCGGTGCCGCCGGATCAGATCAATCAACTACTCTCAGCCGTATTCTCTGAAATGGCAAAGCTGGGCGATCCAGTGCTGAAGCCGTTTCTACAGGATGTGGTGCAGTTCCCCGCGCTATTCCAAACCCTGCTGCAAACAACCCTTCACCATCCGGGGCTGGTGCTGAAGATTATTCCGCAGACGGGATTACCTGCGCTACTTGAATGGATGCTTCACTACTCAAATCTGGGACTCTATACAGGTTTAACTAGCCTCGCGCCAGGGCTTCAGCCCTGGATCAAAACGCTGCCGATGGAAAGACAGTTCTGGTTTGAGCGATCGCTCGACGCACTGAAGTACGGTTCTGGTGGAGATTATGTGGAATAGTGTCACGGCCAAGCGGAGGGAAAAATCCCTCAAGTACTTGTTAGGCTGCTAAGTCACTGGACTTTTGACTAAATTGCGTCGATTTTTTCTG
>JBIKWV010000457.1:0-4681 GCA_044356135.1 Elainellaceae cyanobacterium | reverse complement strand
TAAATGGCGCTTACTATCCGGTGGGGGGTGGAGGGACGATCGCCAGAAGCATACAGCCGATTGTCGAGGCACAGGGGGGGCAGTTTTTGCTAAATCGAGAAGTGACGCAGGTTTTAATTGAAGGCGATCGGGCTGTTGGCGTGCAGGTGCGTAAGGTCAACGATGCCGCTGCTGAGTTGGAAACCTACTACGCGCCGACGATTGTTTCAAACGCGGGCGTTGCCACCACCTATCTGAAACTCATTCCCTCTGACTATCCGATTCCGTTTCGTGACGAGTTAAAACGGTTTATCCAGAACCATGCACCGACCACCAATGTGACGCTGTATGTGGGATTGGCGAATGACCCGCGATCGCTCGGTTTTCAGGGTGAGAACCACTGGATTTACGAATCCATTGACCACAATCAAGCCTTTGCTCAGCATCAGCGGTGGGTTAGAAACGGTCAGCCTCCTCAATGCTACGTTTCCTTCCCCTCCTTAAAAGATCCAAAGGCAACCGCCCACACTGCTGAAATCATTGCCTGGGCTGACTATGAGACGTTTGGCCAGTGGCAAACTCAACCCTGGCTACACCGGGATGAGGACTATCAGCAGCTCAAACACCGGATCAGTGAGATGTTGATTCAGCAGGTTGATCGCCACTATCCCGGCTTTGCCCAGCAGGTTGCCTACGCTGAACTTTCCACACCATTGACCAATGAGCATTTTACGGGACATCTGAAAGGGGGAATTTATGGGCTACCCTCCGTTCCCGAAAAGTTTGCTCCACAGCATACCGTCTGGATGAAAGCTGAAACGCCTGTACGGGGGCTGTATTTAACGGGGGCTGACCTGTATATGGGAGGGATTGTTTCGGCCATGATGGCGGGGGTGACTACCCTCAGCTGCATTCCGGGTGGGATTTCCTTTCCCCAGGCGTTTGCTACAGCTGCAAGACAAAATAGAAATTTAACAAACCCCAGAATTTAGTTTCTGCAAGCGCGGCTAAGCCGCGCTTGCAGAAACTAAATTCTGGGGTTTAATCAATTCTAAGGATCTATCCCGGAGGCAACTGATGATAAATGACGAGCGTGCAATTCCCATTCTGCCGTCCCGCAATCTGAAAGAGACGGTTGATTTTTATCAACTCCTGGGATTTAGCAATCAGTCTGGCCAGGATTATCAAGACATTTATGTCATCATGTGTCGCGGCACATTAGAGTTGCATTTTGTTCCTATCCCAGAGTTTGTGGCCAGCGAGTCTTATGCCGGGTGTTATTTGCGGGTCATGAATGTCGATGCGTTATTTCAGGAGTTTCAAAGTTTGCAGTTGCCTTCGGATGGCATACCGAGGCTGGGGGCGATCGCCGACCGTCCCTGGGGAATGCGAGAATTCTACATCGTTGATCCGAGCGGAAATTTGTTGAGGATTGGACAGGATCTGCCTTGAGGCTGCAATTACTGATGCAGTTCGTCCCAGCGCGATTCAATCTCTTTAATAGAGAACACTGCACGGAAATCGAGTCCAGCTTCCTGATACAGCTCTGCGCCCCCCTGGTGCCGATCCACCAGCGTCACAATCCGGTTCACTTCATATCCCGCCATGCGCAGCCGCTCCACGGCTTTCATCGCAGACCCGCCTGTTGTCACTACGTCCTCCAGCACCGTTACGGGACTGCCCGAGGGCAGTGTTGGTCCCTCAATGTACATCTGGGTGCCGTGTCCTTTCGCTTCCTTTCGTACAATCAGGGCCGTGAGCGATCGCCCCTCCAGCGCTGCCACCACACTGGTGGCGGTCACCAGCGGATCAGCCCCCAGCGTCAGTCCCGCGACTGCCACTGAATCAGAGGGCACCTGCTCCAACAAAATTCGTCCCACTGCTAGACCGCCCCAGGGGTGCAGTGTCACCTGCTTACCGTTGATATAGTAGTCGGTGCGCTGCCCGGAGGAGAGTAAAAAATCACCTCGCTTGTAGGCCACCTGGCAAAACAGGTCAATCAGCATCTGGCGCAGGGTGGTGCTGTCGGCGGTGGCGATCGCAGGCATATTCGTCGTAGGAGAACTGCTCATTGTTGGGGTCAGGTCAGGAGAACAGAAGGCAGAAGAACAGCGTCTGCCCAATAAGGGGCTTGCCATAAAATAAAATCCCAGCAAAACCCAGTTTTCACCTGGCACAGCAGCCAATGGCCGAATTTAGGCCAGGATAAGCTGGCAACGGTGCGTATGGAGCAGTTGCAGCGATCGCCCACTCACCTGTTCCAGCATCTGCACCAGATGTTCAGGCCGCAGCGCGGTGCCATCATTACGACAGGTGCCAACGAATTGCAGGTAAACTGCATCTTCAAAGGGAGTACGATACCGTGGCAGCCCTGGGAAATTCTCTATAGAAGCGATAGAAATTTGTTGTAGACGATCGCGGCCATTGATCTGCTGCACCTTCCCAGATTTTGATGTCTGCTCGATCCAGAGGGTTTCTGATTCGTTGAGTTTGCAAACCCACTGCTGCCAATCCGCAAGCGCAGGGGATGCAACTTCAAGATTGTCATCAATTGCAGTCACAGCGACCATGTACTCTGCCTGCTCCAGCAGCTTGGTGGCAGCAGGAGCATCGGGGACAACTGTCTCCACCCGATACAGAGGAATCTCGGAGGGAAGCTGTTCTGCCAGTTGATGAAGGAACTCCTGTGGGTCAAGCGATCGCGTCAAATCAAAATCCACAATCTCTCCAGTGCTGGTGGCTCCCAAGGGCAGCGCCATAACTGGAATAATCCTTGGGCCAGGGTGGAACCCAGAGGTAAAAGCAATCGGCAGTGCAGCCCGTCGCACCGCCCGGTCGAACAGCCGCATCAGGTCGAGATGACTGATGAGTCCTAAATCTCCGAGTTTGCCAAACCAGACCCGCAGGCGCTGCACCCGTGCCGTATTGGGGACAAACTGGCCCTCAAACTGAGGAATCGGTGCAGGAGGAACGACCACGTTATGCCCAAAGTCAGCTCCACAAACCCCACAGTGAGAACAGCCATCAAAAGAACAGTCGGGGACGGTTGCAGCTTCCAGCGATCGCCGCAAATCCTCCTGCAGCCAGCGCTTATCAATCCCGGTATCAATGTGATCCCAGGGCAGGGGCGCGTCTAATTCTGAGACTGTAGACTCATTATCCGCATGAAAGAGATTCCACTCACCGTTTTCGACCTGTCGATATTTCCAGGTTAGTCCAGCTTCGGCGATCGCCTCCGTCCAGGCTCCAAATGCACGCTCCAGGCTTTCCCACCAGGAATCCTCTCTGGCCCCCAGTTCCCAGGCCCGCCGAACCACTGTGGAAAGACGGCGATCGCCCCGTCCGACAAAGTCCTCCATCGCCGAAATCCGCACATCGGTAAAGTTCGCCTTGATGCCACGAAGGGTACGGAACTCCTGTTTCAAGAGGGACTGCTTCCGCTCAAACTCCGCAGTCGAAACCGAGTGCCACTGGAACGGGGTGTGGGGTTTTGGCGTGAAGTTGGAGATAGTAACGTTGAAGCCCAATGGCTTGCGGCCTTTGATACGGCATTCCTGCTGAAGCCAGCGCATCGTTTCTGCGATGCCCAGTATGTCCACATCGGTTTCACCGGGTAGACCAATCATGAAGTAGAGTTTGACTCGATCCCATCCCTGCTCATAGGCTGTTTTGACACCCCGCAGCAGTTCCTCGTTGGTCAATCCTTTGTTGATGATGTCCCGTAACCGCTGGGTTCCTGCCTCCGGTGCAAAGGTGAGACCCCCCTGACGAGTGCCGCCCAAAATGTTGGCAATGTTCTCGTCAAAGCGATCGACCCGCTGACTGGGTAGACTCAGGGAGATATTCTCGTCCTTCAGGCGATTCTTGATCTCGACACCCACACCTGGCAAGGAGAGGTAGTCAGAACAGCTCAGCGACAGTAGCGAAAACTCGTTGTAGCCTGTTGCCCGCATTCCTTTCTCAATTGCATCTACCACCGCTTCCGGCGCAACATCCCGTGCGGGGCGGGTCAACATCCCCGGCTGGCAAAACCGACAGCCCCGTGTGCAGCCTCGCCGTATCTCAATCGTCAGGCGATCGTGAACGGTTTCAACAAAGGGAACCAGGCCAATGGAGTAAGCAGGGATGGGGGCAGCCACCCTCCGCAGGACAAGCGCTGGCACATCTGGACGGTTGGGACGAACAGAACCGTCGGGCATCAGGTCGTAGAATTGCGGGACGTAAACCCCCGGAATCTGTGCCAGATCCAGCAGCAACTCGGCTCGACTGAGGCCAGTCGCTTTCCCTTCTTCCACGACAAATCCGATTTCAGGCAACAGTTCCTCACCGTCACCCAGCGCAATGAAATCAAAGAAGTCAGCATAGGGTTCAGGGTTGGAGGTAGCCGTCTGCCCCCCTGCAAAAATGAGAGGGAAATGGCCGTTTTCAACGCTCCAGGAGCCTGACGCTGACCGCTCCTGCCAGGTCAGAGGAACTTCCGCCAGGGTGAGCATTTCCAGAATATTGGTCGCCCCCAGCTCATAGCTGAGACTGAAGCCAAGAATGTCGAAATCTATCAGCGATCGCCGTGCCTCAACCGCAAACAGTGGAGTCTGAGAGTCCTTCAGCTTACCTGCCAGATCTGCGGCAGGAAGATAGGCGCGATCGCACAATTGGCGAGGCTGCGCATTCAAAATACTATAGAGAATAATGTGCCCAAGGT
>JBIKWV010000456.1:0-4686 GCA_044356135.1 Elainellaceae cyanobacterium | reverse complement strand
ACCACCCACACAACGGGTAACTTTTGCAGGAATCTCCCAAGTGTTCTTATTCTACTGCGATCGCTCCTCCGGCTGATGTCCTCCGGCTGATGACAGTGACCTTTTTGGTGTCCAGTGGTTCTTAGCGTCCATTCGTTCAACCTGTGAAAGTAATTATTTTTGACTTCGACGGAACGATTGCAGACTCGTTTGAGACCTTTCTGCAAATTACCAACCGCCTCTCCAGGGAATTCGGCTATAAACCCGCCAGCCCTGAAGAAGTTCAGCGACTACAAAACCTTAATTCCAGGGAAATTCTGAGGCAGTCTCAAATTCCCCTTTACAAATTACCTTTTATCATCCGGCGATTGAAGCAGGAGATGAGCCGCAGTATCGGGATGCTCAGTCCCATTCCAGGTATTCCGGAGACGCTGATGGTGCTAAAGTCCCAGGGCTATGTTCTGGGAATTGTCACCTCCAATACCCAGAGCAATGTTGCTGAGTTTCTGGACAACCACAAAATGCAGGGACTGTTTGACTTTCTTCACTCCAGCGTCACCCTGTTTGGCAAGGGCCGGATTATTGAGCGGATTATCCGTCAGCAGGGTTTTGACCCCAATGCCGTCATTTATGTTGGCGACGAAACGAGGGATATTGAGGCCGCCCGCAATATTCATATCAAGGTGATCGCCGTTGGCTGGGGGTTCAACTCTGCACAGGCACTCTCGGAGGAGCAGCCCGATTGCCTGGTGAGGGAGCCAGGGGAGTTGATTGGGGCGATCGCCGCCCTGTAATTGAAAGGCTACTCCATGCAGTGGAGTAGCCTTTTAAAGGTAAAGGCGGCCATATGACCGCCTGTAGGAGAGGCTAGAAAAAGCCAACTGATTCTGATTCCACCTGACAGATTGATTGCAGAACTCCTAAATACAAGACGAGGGAGCAGGTGATCTAGCCAATGTAGTTAGATTCTGCTTCGAGTAGGCGCACCAGGTTTTCATCACCGCTGGCACGGGCTGCCTCGATCCGACGGTGCAGATTTCTCCGGAGATTCTCACGGTGAGTCTCAGAGAGTTGTGTCATGACTTCTTGACGATTTCTGCTTGCTTTGAACATTTTTTCTTGCGGGGTTGTGCATTCCTATGAGGAATGATTATAGCACATATAAGTTGAAACGGTAGCAGGGGATACCGTTTCAACTTAACAATTGTTTAGAACTCGATCCCCGCCTGAGCTTTCACGCCCTGTTCCCGGAAGGGATGCTTCACCAGGGTCATTTCGGTCACCAGGTCAGCTTGCTCGACCAGTGCGGGAGGCGCTCCCCGTCCCGTCAAGATCACATGAGAGTCTTCGGGTTTCTGGGTCAGGCCCTCCAGTACAGTCTCCACTGGGAGGTAGCCCAGCTTAATTGCCACATTGACCTCGTCCAGCAGCACCAGCCGGAAATCGGAACTCTGAATAAACCGCAGGGCTGTCTCCCAGGCGTCCTGAGTTTTCTGAATGTCCCGCTGTCGATCCTGCGTTTCCCAGGTGAAGCCTTCTCCCAGCGCGTGGAATTCCAGTTGGGGTGATTCTCCTTCTGTCCAGGGTGCAAGGATCTTTTTCTCCGCAGGTTCCCACGCGCCCTTGATGAATTGCACGATCGCCACCCGATATCCGTGACCGAGCGATCGCAGCACCATCCCCAGCGCAGCAGTCGTTTTCCCCTTGCCATTGCCTGTGTGGACGATAATCAATCCCTTCTCCTGACTGCGCTCCGCTAATCGCTGCTCCTGCACCTCCTTGCGACGCTGCATCTTGCGGCGGTATTGCTCGTCATTCAGAATGGTGGTCGCCTCCTGGTTGAGTACTTCCGCTTCCTGATCAGCCGTAGGATTGGTGACGGTGGGATAGGACATCATGCAACGTGCCTCATGCAGTATTTTGACTCCTACCATCATAGATTGATGAAACCATCTCCACACTTTCTCCACAATTGCTCACCCGATTGTGGGATGACTGTTGATAAAAAATTTTAGAAGATGGGAAACATAAACATAAAGGGATGGACTACACTATCAAGAGGCAAAGGATTACGCTTTAAGGAACGGTTGGTAGACTATTCAGTTCAGAGTAGGTATAAACACTACAGGTTCTCTCGTAATACTGCTGAAACGGCAATTCATCTTGCAAACTCCCTTCAATGAACGACCGGAAAATATCCGGAATTGATACCCAACCGCCTGTAGCTGCAACATAGACCGCCTCAAATCTGTACACACCAACTGATCCCCGACCGATCCTACGCTCCACTGGAGAGGTAAAACCAATGAGAGATTTCGTTCTAGACGCCCCCGCCGAAAACCGCCACACCTATTTCGTTGCTTACTACGGAAAAGACTATTCAAAACAAACAGCGGTGCTCCACGTCCAACACCACTTTGAAGCATCCATTCAAGACCTGCATATCAAGATCCGCTGCCGCATTAATGAGGTCTTAGGCGACGATACCCCATCCTGCTATCACATCCTCGCTTTGGCCGCTCCTGAAGCGATCCCCGTTGCATAGTCAATAAAGCGAAGAAGGGGTGGCACTCAGTGTCACCCCTTCTTCGCTTTGAGATTTCCGAAAACCTAAGTTCTGGAGGGCGCGCCCTCCAAAACTTAGGTTTTCACTATTCGGATAGGCACTAAGCAATAACAGCAGCCTCAACGCGACTGCTGCTTTGGGCGATTGCCCTCACCTGCGCCCTTGCCCACTGATCCGCCTCCAGGATGTCCGCCAGGGCTGGCTGGCTGCGGTTGTGGACGTGGTGGCGATCGCATACCGTCTCAATCAACCGGGGAATATCCAGGAAGCCAATTTCCTCCCGCAGGAACAGGTCAACGGCGGCCTCATTGGCAGCATTAAGTACCGCAGGCATGGAACCGCCTGCTCGTCCTGCCGCATAAGCCAGTTGCATACAGGGGTACTTCTGGTGGTCGGGGGCGCGGAAGGTGAGATCGCCACACTTCAGCAGGTCGAGGCGCTGCCAGTCGGTGGGGATGCGATCGGGATAAGACAGGGCATACAGCAGAGGCAGGCGCATGTCGGGCAGACCGAGCTGGGCCAGCACTGAAGTGTCTTGCAGTTCGATCAGCGAATGGATGATGCTCTGGGGGTGAATCACAATTTCGATCCAGTCGTAGTCCAGACCAAACAGGAAGTGGGCTTCGATCACCTCCAGGCCCTTGTTCATCAGGGTGGCAGAGTCGATGGTAATCTTGCGACCCATTGACCAGTTGGGGTGCTTCAGCGCGTCGGCCACTGTAACGCTGGAGAGCTTCTCCACGGGTAGATCGCGGAACGCGCCACCGGATGCGGTCAATAGAATGCGCCGCAGTCCACCTTCGGGGACACCCTGCAAACACTGAAAAATGGCAGAGTGCTCAGAGTCGGCAGGCAGCAGTCGGACGTTGTGCTTTTTCACCAGCGGTAGCACAACCGGGCCACCCGCGATCAGGGTTTCTTTGTTGGCCAGGGCAATATCTTTTCCTGCTTCGATTGCCGCGATCGTGGGGATCAGCCCCGCACAGCCGACGATCCCCGTGACCACTGCCTCAGCGTCTCCGTAACGGGCAACCTCTGCGATCGCTTCCTCACCCGCCAACAGGATCGGCTGTTTTTCCAGGTCGGCGATCGCCTCTCGCACCAGTGGCAGCAGTTCAGGATCAGAGGTTGCTGCTATCTCCGGCTGAAATTCTCGAATTTGCTGTGCTAGCAGGGAAACGTTTCGACCCGCCGTCAGCCCGACGACTCGAAACTGGTCGGGGTATTCGCGCACGATGTCGAGGGTCTGGGTGCCGATGGAGCCAGTAGAGCCGAGCAGGGTAATCGCTTTCACAATTGCTTTAGCATTGGTGAACTCCCCTACTATATGCTGTTGCGGCGACCTGTGGATCAGGGGAAATGATTTGTGGGATGGGTGCCCCACGCTGGGGATCATTGCCTAACGAATCATCTGTTCCAGAGCCGCTTGCAAATCCTGGGTCATACTCGTCACCGTCTGACGGCGATTTTTCTGGTAGTCGGGCCAGCGATCGCTCACCGACAGCGGTTCACCAACTGTCAACTGCGCCTGCTGAAGGCCCAGCTTGATGCGCGGAAACGGTGGTTTTCCCTTAATCCGCATCACCATATCCCACAGCAGCAGCAGCATTTCGGCGAAGCGGTCAACGGTGGGCTTTTCTCCGACGTAGCGCCCCGTCACACTGACGAAAGTCTCCACCAGGCGCATGTGCCAGATGCGCAGGTTTGCTTCTTCGGCAATCCGGTCGGCCAACCCCCGCTCAACCGGAGACGCCTCTTCTATATTCAGATCTTCTCGAAAAATCCAGTCCCAGGCCGCCTGCTCCAGACGGCGACAGCGATCGGTGAAAGAGCCTTTGGGGGTAATAGCGAAGAACTGTTCGGCAACGGTGAGTGCAGCGTCTAGCAGTCTGCGGAGGCGATCGCCCAGTTCGTGGTTCATCTCCAGTGGTAGTGCGCCGGGTGAAAAATTGCCTCCCTCTTTTGCGGTTGCTGACAGTGGCCCGGTCAGCTCCTGGTGGTAAAACTTACGGTACAACGCCTCCATCTGGGACAGTAGACACTCTCCCAGGTTGTACAGCCGCTTGTAGAGAATGCCCATCTGGTCGGGCGTGGGTTCGACGCCGTCCTGGAGTGTCACTGCTGGAAAGATTTGCTTGACG
>JBIKWV010000455.1:0-4689 GCA_044356135.1 Elainellaceae cyanobacterium | reverse complement strand
CGCGACGCTACAGCGTCGCGCCCTCCAGAATTTGGGTTTTCGGTTTTCGGATAGACGCTTAGCGTCAGTTCGATAAAAATGCAAAAGTGAGCCTGCCGTGACCTGGCAGGCTCACTTTTGCGCGATTTGAACCGTGCGTTGTGCGGCTCAAGTCGCGCCATCGAATTCACGTAATGCTTAGCGTCGAAACTTTCCCGCCTGAAATTAAAAGCCTTTACACTGAAGGGGAGGTTGAGGGGGAGAAGACTCCAGGGTCAGGCGAACGATGACGGGAGAGGAGCTACATCAATTGCTGGTCAACAAGTGGGGGCTGTCCTATGATGTTCAGCTCCGTAAGGTGCAGGGCAAAGTCTTTTTCCAGGTGATGTGGAAATACCTGGAGCAGGCTTCCTTTCCGCTCTCTGAAGATGACTATATGGCTCACCTGGATGAGATCGCAGGCTATCTCACGGCCTGGGGTGGCTGGCAACAAATTGCCCAGCAGATTGAGCATACGAGCGAAAAACCTCGACTTGGTAAAGCCGTCAGTTTTCCGCTTGATCTGGGCGATCGCGCGTCAGAGTGGATGCTGTAGGGGCAAACGGTGTGCCGATAGGGGCAAACGGCCGTTCGCCCATACCGGCCATTCGCCCCTACCGACCGATCGCTTTCACTGCCCCAATACCACCAAAATATAACCCCAGCACTGCCCCCGCCAGCAAGCTTTGAGTCACCGGGTCGGTTGAGGGCGTCAGTACAGCCCCCAGCACTACCCCTCCAACGATGATATAGCGCCAGCCGGAGAGCATTTGCTTAGAACTGACAATGCCCAGCAGTCCCAGAAGGAGCTGAAGCACCGGGATCTGAAAGGCCAGCCCGGTGCTGAACAGCAGCAGCAGGACAAACTCGAAGTAGCGATCGATTGACCAGAGCTGCTCCACCACGTCGCCGCCGTAGTTGATAAAGAAGTTCAGGGCAGCCGGAATTAACAGGAAGTAGGCAAAGGCAATTCCACCCAGAAACAGAAAGCTTGATCCCAGGACAATGGGTGCCAGAACTCGGCGTTCCTTTCGGGTGAGACCGGGCAGCACAAACTGAATAATCTGGTACAGCACAAAAGGGCTGGAGAGCAAAATTCCCGTGTATCCCGCCACCTTGAGCGAAACAAAGAAATACTCACCGGGGGCAAGCTGCAAAAACTTGACGCCCTTCGCTGGCACTTCCAGTATTTCGACGATTCGATTGACAAAGAAGAAGCAGCCAACAACGCCCACCCCGATGGCAATCAGAGCGTAGAAAATCCGCATCCGCAGCTCTTCCAGATGGTCGAACAGCGACATCTCCACGTCATCGGGGGCGATATCTTCTGTGTCGAGATCATCCTCCGGGGGGGGAGCAATGCTGTTGGTACCGTTTTCGGCGGAGGCAATGGCTGTCCCCCCGTTCAGGCTATCCGGAGTAGGAGTTTCGAGTTCAGTCGGCGCAGTCATGGGTGAAACCGATGATTGGTTTGTTGTCTATTGTATCCCGACTTATTCGACTCGAATCCGCGACAGAATTGTCCCCGTATAGTAATGCCGCAGAATATCGCGGTAGCTCATACCGCGTAGCGCCAACCCCTGTGCCCCCCACTGGCTCATGCCGAGGCCGTGGCCAAACCCACCACCTGTAATTTGAAAGCTGGTGGGGGCAGAGGCCACACTACGAGTGCTGGCCATCGAGGGCAGTTGCGGAGAGACCGTGAACAGGGTGCTGCGGAGGTTGAAGGCGTTTCTCAGGTCGGCTCCACTCACCACACGGGAACCGCGATCGCCCGTCACGCGCATGGTAATCACGCGCCCACTGGGAGCCACTCGCTCGGGGGCAAAGGACAGAATATTCCCGATACCGGGAGCAATTTTGCGGGCCTGTTCGGCAGTTACCATCAGGTTCCAGCGAAATTCTGGGGCCAGTTCGTCATAGGCGGGCACACCCCGCAGGTAGGGCAGGGGGCGCGACCAGACGTTTTCAACATCCTCGGTGCGGCCTCCAGCCGAGGAGTGGAAAACGGCGTTGATGATCTGTCCCTGGAAAGTGACCACCTGACCGCGAGTGGCCTGAACCGCACCAATGGTTGGTGCGGATTCTTCAATCACACCCTTGTAGACCTGCCAGCGCTGGGTGTCTCCCACATCGAATACAGTGTTGCTGCTGGTCTGGCGCTGGTAGAGCGCATAGGTGCGGGCGGCAACGGCCTGAGCCTTGAGGGCTTCGGGGTGCCAGTTGTCGAAAACTTCACTGCCCACCACACTATAGAGATATTGCTCCAGATCGACGTAGTTCACGGCGGTCAAACCGCCTGTGGTGGGTACCACCAGGGTGCGGCCTCGATACCAGGCGTTGTTGATCCAGACCAAACCCTGTTCATCGCTCGGCTCCACCCAGAAAGCGTTGCCGCGCCATTGGCTGATGCTGATACTGCCTCCCTGTGCCTGGGCAACCAGCGCAGTGCCTGCGGGGATCTGGGCGATCGCCCGTCCCGACGCATCCTTCAACACCGCATCCGTTGAGCTGCCCACCTGAACCTGGGGGACATCCTGCTCGATCGCCACCCGCATTTCGAGTTCAGTGCTGGCAAAGCTGGGGGCGATAGCTGCCATCCATAGCACCAGAGACAGCCACCAGGAGCGGCCACCCAGTTTCAGAAGTTTAATAAACAGCCCGGGGGCGGGACTGTGCCCAGAGTTTTTCACAAGTGCCTCACGCTGAATGGATACAGTTCAAGAGTGTTTCACCACAGATCCGGAATTTCCCATCGGGTAAATATCCACTGGGATAGGATGCCCAGACTGTGTGAAAAAACGACAGGTCAAAACCACGGGCCATTGGAAACCCTGCTGCTGATTCGAGGGGTTAACCTCGAAATACTATAGACCAGTTTTTGCTCAGGTCAAACCGGGGATGGCGGCGCGATCGCCCTGTCTCCCCAAACTTGACCCAAACTTTAAGTCTGCTGACCTGTAGAGCTACCCATCTCAGTAGATTTCCAGCAATGAAATAACCTGCGTTGTGTGGGTGGTTCCCCCAGCTATGCGGGGAAACGCCCACACAACGGGTATCCTCTCTCGCTGAAATCTTCTCAGTAGTTTCAGGTCGTACTGCACGGCTCCTTTGTTCCAGGCGTTGGTGAACCTGACGGATACAGCGCTTTGAGCCGAGATAGAACCAAAGTCCTGGTTGAGATCCCCGCTGAGCGAGGCTCTCAACCAACACTCTGTCCCTCACGCGCTTGCAAAGCGCTGTAACACTCTTCTCCAGGTTCTTGTTCTCGTCATCAGGAAAATTACCATAGCGCTTCGTGCTTGGATAAGGTATAAATTTTTGTGAGAGAGCCGCGCTCCGCGCGGCTCTCTCACAAAAATCTATACTTCACTAGTGGTCTGCGGCTGAAGTCCATATACCATCTCGTAGGGTGGGCATCTTGCCCGCGCAGGCTAGAAGCCTGCACTACGGATGGGATGTGAACTTAAGCCGCAGACTACTAGTAGTCCACCAAAGAAACTTTGCCTGGTTAGTGTGGCGCGCGAAGCGCGCCACACTAACCAGGCAAAGTTTTTCAACCAGGCAAAGTTCGCTTGGCGAACTACTAGAGCGAGAAACGCAATATATTCCTGGGGCGGTCAGGATGGGACGTGGGACATTACCATAAACTGTGAGCATGTGAGCATCGCAGAATTAAGGTAGGTAGGATTTTGCAAATAACGTTTCTGGGAACCAGCTCGGGTGTACCAACGCGATCGCGTAACGTATCCAGCATCGCCCTGCGGCTATCGCAGCGAGCGGAAGTGTGGCTGTTTGACTGTGGAGAAGGCACCCAGCACCAGATTCTCCGCAGTGATGTGCGGATCAGCCAGATCACACGAATTTTCGTCACCCACATGCACGGCGACCATATCTATGGGCTGATGGGGCTACTGGCAAGCTGTGGTTTGGCGGGCAACCCCAGTCGTATCGACATCTATGGCCCCCCCAAGCTGGAGGATTATCTGAAAGCCTGCGGGCGCTACTCCCAGACCCATTTCTCCTACCCGGTAAAGGTGCATACAGTGCAGCCGGGAGTGGTCTTTGAGGATGATGAATATACTGTCTCCTGTGCACCCCTGACCCATCGGGTGCCCGCCTTTGGCTATCGAGTGACAGAAAAAGACAAGCCGGGTCGCTTTGATGTGGAACAGGCGCAGGTGCTGGGGATCCCTTCCGGGCCGCTGTACGGCAAGCTAAAGCGGGGTGAGGTGGTGACGCTACCCGATGGCCGCATTATCAAAGGAAACGATCTGCTGGGGGAGCTGCAGATTGGGCGCAAGTTTGTTTACTGCACCGATACGATTTACTGCGATAGTGCTGTGGAACTGGCTCATCATGCAGATGTGCTGGTGCATGAAGCCACCTTCGCTCACCAGGATGCAGAACTGGCCTACCAGCGCCTCCACTCCACCTCGACCATGGCGGCTCAGGTGGCCCTGGGGGCAGGCGTGCAGCAGTTGATCATGACCCACTTCAGTCCTCGCTATGCGCCCGGAAACGCCATTGTGCTGGAGGACTTGCTGTCTGAAGCACGGGCCATCTTCCCAAACACAATCATGGCGCATGATTTCTACACGCACGAAATTCCCCGTCGCCGCGTTGAAGCATTGTCTGTGACCTGAGCTACCGATTGTCTGAGCAATGGAG
>JBIKWV010000454.1:0-4695 GCA_044356135.1 Elainellaceae cyanobacterium | reverse complement strand
GATGGGTAGATGGGTGGATGGGTAGATGGGTGGATGGGTGGATGGGTAGTACTCCCACTCATCCACTCATCCACCCTCCCACTCATCCACTCATCCACCCTCCCACTCATCCACTCCCCCACGCTCCCACCCTCCGCCAACTGCTGCGCCAATTTCACCGACAGCGCCGTTTTGCCAATGCCTCCCATGCCCAGCAGGGTCACCAGACGACAGCGGGACCGCTGAATCCATTGGGTCAGTGTCTCCAGTTCGGTGGTGCGTCCGTAGAAGGTGGAAACGTCGATCGCTTCCCCCCAATCCACCACGGGTTGACGGGCTGTGGACGGGGGGGCAGGGATAACGGTAGGGGGACTGACTGGAGTCGATAGGGGGTTACCGACTGACTCACGAGCTCCGAGGCCCCGCTGTCTGAGACTGTATTGCTCCAATCGGGGACGCAAATTCTTCTTGCCGACCTCTGCTTCCAGCGCCTGGGAGAGCATCTGCCAGAGTTGGGGGCTGACGGTACGGCTGAGGTAGCTAGGGGAATAAGAAGTCAGGTCAGCAATCTGTTCGTAGGTCTGCCCCAGCCACGCACCCCGCAAAACAGCAGCTTCAACCGGGTTCAGGTAGCGCCCCAGTCTGCAAAAGACGGCTTCATTGGCGATCGCAAGCCCCTGCTCAAGCTCCATAAAGGGTCAGGTAAAAGGGTGGTAGAGCGGACGACTGGAAACTCATATCCACGCAATAAACAATTTATCAGAGTTTTTTACGAGTTTACGCTATTGACTTCACGGATTTATTGTGCGTTAGACGTTGGTTCCAAATTCACGTATCGAAACTGCGTCCCTATTCCCCAAAGAGGCCAACCCCGCAGGAGCGCGGCGGTTGGGCGGGAAGGGTTGGGAGACACTGAATCGTGGATTTGGGCATCCCGTGAGCCATGCCGAACGGTGGGGTCAGTTCAATGCATATGGCTATTCTGTACAGGCTCTGAGGATTGTCTACCGAATGCCGCGCCCCTACCGTCGCGGGATGGGGTTGTATTGGGATTGATGCGGCACTTGAAATTGGGCTAACTACAACTGATCGTTAGTCAATTCCGTAGAACTGTGCGGGGAATGAAGTTCTTGCGAAGAAAACGAACTTTCGAAGGGGCGACCGCTCCCGGCGTCCACGAACTTCCCAAGAAGTTTATCTATCGACCGATTTGAGAAAATCCACGAAGCTATGAATGTGCGATGAACGCAGCAGACAACAGAAAAAACAAGCCTGGGTGTTCGCGAATTGCCTTCATTGCCAAATGATTCCCAGGCATTCATTCACCTCAATCCAACAGGAGATTCCCCTATGACTTCCTTCAACAGTGTAATTGACAATCGGTTCGTGACCTTTGACGCTGCCGATGCCATCGCCCCCAATGCCGCCGACCTCGTTCTGCGAGAAGGCGATACTGGAGCAGCGGTAAGAGAACTTCAGCGGCTGCTCAATATTAAAGGGGCGGTTCTACCCATTGATGGAATATTTGGTGCCCAAACAAAGAATGCTGTCATCCGGTTCCAGCAGGCCAACAACCTGATCGCCGATGGTGTCGTCGGCTCCTTTACCTGGACTGCCCTGCGGAGAAACACCCCGGCACCGATTCGGCTGGTCGATGTTTGCCGCTACTACGACCCCGCACAGTTTCTCCACCAAACCAGCGCGATTAACTGGCTGGAGATCCAACTCAGCTACCGGATTCGTCGGGAATTTATGCAGCGCTGGGATGCCGCTCCGGTCATTCCTGACCCGATGCTGCAACAGGGCAGCGTGGGGACTGCGGTGCGTCGTCTGCAAGGGCTGCTGAACGGTGCGGGATTTGCGATCGCCATCGACGGCAATTTTGGCCCGACCACCCGTGCAGCAGTGATTCAATTCCAGCGGCAGCAGGGCCTGGTGGCGGATGGTGTGGTGGGCGATCGCACCTGGGATCAGTTGTTCCTGGTGGTGCAGCCCCGCCCCCTGCGCGATGTGTTCTTCTCCTACCAGGAATATGGTTACGACTATATGACCGTTGCCCTGGAATGGTTGCAGAACGCTATCCAGCCTGCCGTACTGACGGGTTTTGCGCAGCGCTGGCGCAATCAGATTGCGGTTCCTGTCGCTGAGACGTCTGCCCAGTGCTAGGCGCATCTCTCAGTCACCCGGTGTTCTGCCATCGCAATCTTTGCAAGATGTGAACGGGGGTGCAGGGGTTCTACCCCACCTGTACACCGCCGATTTGCAAAAGCTGTAGTACCGGGTGACTGAAGAAAAAAACAATGGTTAACGGTGTCCGGAATACGCATCAGGGCTAATGGGTTTAGAATTTGCCCCCACGTCTGTTTTCAATTTTCACTTTGAGTTCCTTTCGTTCACTCTTTATTTGATTCGATCGCTATGTTTGCCTGCACAAAGTCATTCAACGGTTCGTCCCATTCGCATCCAAAGTTAAAGAATATTGCGCTGCTGGCGCTGCTGTTTGGGCTAGGAGCATTGACATCTCCCCAAACGTCATCCTTCGCCCAAACAATCTCTGAACTCTCTCCCGCTTCTGCTGATTTCGTTACTGCCCAGCGTCGGATTCAGGTCTTCTTCCCCAAGTTTCCTGAAGCCGGAAATGATTTCATCCGCGTTGTTCCGGTCGATCGCACCGCCCCCAGCAGCAGCGTTGCCCGCTACTCAATCGAACAACTGATCGCAGGCCCCACCGCAACCGAACAGCGCCGAGGTCTTGCCCCTGCCGTTCGCCTGCGGGGTGCTTCAAACTGCGGCAGCGATTTCACCATTACCCTGAGGAATGGAACTGCACGGCTGCAATTCTGCCGTCCCGTGATGTCTGCGGGTGTGGGTGAAGATGCACGGGCGATCAGTGCGATCAATGCGACTCTCAAGCAATTTCCGACCGTGAACCGGGTGGTCGTTCTCACCGATAGAGGCAACTGTCTGGGCGACCAGAGCGGCATGAATCGGTGCCTGGGCGATCGCTAAGGCTTTTTAGAAGCCTCTTGTAGTTGCTCAACACACCGAACCTGGGCATTCCCATTGTGGAGCAGGCATCTTGTCTGCCCCATGTTCTGGGTGGGCATCTTGCCCACCCCACAGTCACCCCACAGTCAATCAATCTTTCTGTCACACAATCACGCTATGTTTCACCGTTATTCAATCCAACCCTTCTCCCGCTGCGCCAAACTACTGGGCCTCTGCATAGCCGCCAGCGCCGCCTTCCTGCCCATGCCCGCGACCTACGCGCAAGACTTCTTTTCCGGTTCGACTGCCTTCAGTTCATCAAAGAATCTCACCCTCACTCCCGATGTGCTCAACAAAGTGATCGCCATCAACGAATATGTGTTGAATGTGCGGATGACCTCCCAGGAGCGCCAGGAATTTGGGGCGATCGTGTCTCGCCACTGGAATACCGATGGCAGACTGAGGCAGACCGTTAGCCAACTGCTTCCGGCTTACGATCAGCTAATGCAATTGCCGGAAGCCACCCGCAGGCTGGCGATGCAGGCCAACAAGCTCACCTTCCTCCGGAATTTACAGCGAGATGCAGCCGCCAGAGATGAAATCAGCGTCCTCATGCTCCGCGCTTACCACCGGGTTCATCCACCGCTGATGGCGCAGGTTCCCTACGTGAGTGCAGAGGTGGCTGATGCCTTCATCAATGCCTACGTATTCATCAACGAGCTGAAGAGCGGACAGAGCGCACCAACCCTGAGCGCAGCCGCCCGCAACCAGTTGCGAATGCAGGTCGCAGGTGATTTTGCCCGGATGTCGGAGGCAGATCAAAACCAGTTTGTGGAGCGTTTGCAGCGGATTACCACCCTGATGATCAACTGGCCCCAGATGGATCCGGCGGCACAACTGATGGCACGGGCTGGGGTGGGTGCTCCCCTATCGATGCAGGAACAGCAGATGGTTCAGCAACTTCGCCACCAGGTCAGCAACCATTCGATGCAGATGATGGCCAATGAGCTGAACTTTATGGCACAGAACCAGCAGACGATTATGGGCAGTGCCCCCTATTGGAATCCGGCCAGCCAGTCCTGGGAGCAGAAGGGCGGTATCGTCACCGAGTTCCGCTAATTTCACTGCTTCATTCATTCACTCAAGCATTCTTCACTATGAATACTCACCTGTTACAACAGCACTCTGGCTCTCAGAGTTTTGCTGCACTGAGCTGTGCGTCTTCCATCCCCACAACCTTCACAACGAACACAACTTTCAAGTCCAGCCTGCCATTCACTCCACGAGCCAGCAGTTCCGCCAGCGCCTTTCTGTCCCAAAACCTGGGAAATCTCGATCGCCAGGTCATCAACGATTCCGTTGGGCGCAACGGCAACCGCAGCGATTCCTTTGAGTTCAACCTGACGGAGAACCGGGATTTTCGCCTTGCCCTTACCGGACTCCATGCCGATGCCGACGTGGAACTGCTCGATCGCAATGGTCGAATTGTGGCCGTCTCCAATGCCAGTGGACGCGCCTCCGAATTTATCCATTGCACATTAGAACTGGACTTTTGACTAAATTGCGCCGATTTTCTCCAAAACACTGACTGCGTCAGCGTTTTGGAGAAAATCGGCGCTAGAATTAAATATGCCGCGAAACGCCTTTCAGAGGGCGTTTCGCGCTCTAGTGAAGTACAGATTTTTGAGAGAGAGCGGCGGGGCGCGCGGCTCTCTCTCAAAAAGAGGT